>JAGBZV010000027.1 GCA_017628075.1 Clostridia bacterium | reverse complement strand
TGACCCGGGGGTGTTGCAAGTTTTCAACTTGCAACACCCCCTTTGGTATTGATTCCGTTTTTGCCGTCAGACCCGTTTGTGTGCGGATCCTTGCAGATTCCACGGCACTCGCCCTGATTATGCTTGTGAGGGCGGTGCGTTTACTTGTTTTCGGAGTGCTTTGCGGTGAGTGCCCGAACGAAACCGTCGAGTGCGTAGACCAGGGCGATGATCACTGCGATGACAACGAAGATTGCCAGCATACCGACACCCATGTAGTACAGGTTGGAAACGAAGTTTGCGGGTGTAAAGGTGAAGGCAGTATCGGCGGCAGCGCCGGTGGCAGCGGTTTCACCAATGACCTCCGTGACAGCCTTTGCCGCGCTCAGAAAAAGAGACTTGAAAAACATACCGATACCTCCTTTATGCCATGAAGAAGTTCAGAATCAGACCGCCGGCGATGACGGACGCGATCTGACCGGAAACGTTGACACCGATGGAGTGCATGAGCAAAAAGTTCTGCGGATCCTCCTGCAGGCCCATCTTGTGGACGATACGGCCGGACATCGGGAATGCGGAGATACCTGCCGCACCGATCATCGGGTTGATCTTCTTCTTGGTGAACAGATTGATGAATTTCGCAAACAGGACGCCGCCTGCTGTGTCAAAGATGAACGCGAACAGACCGAGTCCGAGAATGAGCAGGGTGTTGAGATTCAGGAACTTTTCTGCGGACATCTGGGAAGCAATGGTGATGCCGAGGAAGATGGTGATGAGGTTTGCGAGCACCTTCTGTGCTGTTTCGGAGAGGGAGTTGAGGACGCCGCACTCACGGATGAGGTTACCGAACATCAAAAAGCCGACCAGCGCAACCGACTCGGGTGCGACGATGCCTGCAATGATGGTGATGATAATGGGGAACAGAATACGGGTGAGCTTGGAAACCTCCTTTGCCTCATAGGGCATCCGGATCATACGCTCCTTCTTGGTGGTCAGAAGCTTGATGATGGGCGGCTGAATGATCGGAACGAGGGCCATATAGGAATATGCTGCGACCATGATGGGAGCGAGGAATTTGGAGTTGAGCTTGTTTGCGACGACAATGGCTGTGGGGCCGTCAGCAGCACCGATGATGGCGATCGACGCCGCATCGTTGATATCGAAAAAGATGGATGCCAGGCACAGCGTGAAAAAGATACCGAACTGTGCGGCTGCGCCGAAGATCATCAGCTTGGGATTGGACAGCAGCGGACCGAAGTCGATCATTGCGCCGATACCGATGAACAGGATCAGGGGGAACAGCTCGTTTGCGATGCCTGCCTCAAACAGCGTGGTCAGGGCTCCCGCCTCGGAAGAACCGGGCTGTGTGATCGCGCCGGAGTTGGGGAGATTGACTAAGATCGTGCCAAAGCCAATCGGGAGAAGAAGCGTCGGCTCCATATCCTTCTTGATGGCCAGATAGATCAGAAGACCGCCGATTGCCCACATGACCAGGTATCGCCAGTCCATCTGCAGAAGATTCTCGTACAGAATTTCCATTGGTGTAATATTCCTTTCTTGTTAACGCATAACACAGTCATATGAGTGCGTTATCGCATAATAAAACGCATTCGGTTTCCCGAGGCTTCATTTGGAACCCTGTTTATGCAAACCAGAAATGCGACTTTTAATATTATACCATATCTGACGAAAATTGCAAGCCTCTGTATTTACATTTAACATTTTGTTCATATTGTGGTGCGGTAGTGTGGAAGTTTCGCGGAAAATATGCTTCTGCTCTTGCTTTTTCACATCAAGTGCGGTATAATATAAAAAAGGATTCCGATTGCGGAGGGTGCGTGCACTCATCCGCCTTTTGTCGTTGCTTCTTCTGATTTCTTCAAATTTATATACCGCAAAAAGGAAAAACGTTATGGCTGATATCTTTGATCTCTTTAAAAAAATCGAAAGCGGCTCTTCTGCTGCAAATTCCAGCGTTTCATGGCTGATCGTCGGACTTGGAAATCCCGGCGCGGAATACGTGCGCACACGTCACAACGTCGGCTTTGCAGCCGTTGATGCGCTTGCACAGGCGGTCGGCGTAAGGATCGACCGCGCAAAGTACCACGCGCTGGTCGGAGAAGCAACGGTCGCCGGTGCGCGCGTGCTTCTCATGAAGCCGCAGACCTATATGAACGCCTCCGGAAAGGCGGTTGCTGAGGCGGCGCGATTCTATAAGATCGATCCCACCCATATTCTCGTGTATTCTGATGATATCTCTCTTGCACCCGGGCGGCTCCGCGTTCGTGCGGATGGCTCTGCCGGTGGACACAATGGGCTTAAGAGCATCATCGAGTGTCTGGGTGCACAAAATTTTCCGCGCATTAAGATCGGTGTCGGTCAGAAGCCGACGCCGGAGTACGACCTTGCGGATTGGGTGCTCGGAAAGCTTCCGATTGCAGACGGAGAGGCGGTAGACGCCCGGCACAAGGATCTGATTGCCGGAACAGAGGCGCTTATCCGGGGAGAATATGACCTTGCTATGCGTCTGTGCAACGGCGGCCGGTAATATGTACCGCAGAGCACTCGATGCAAATGTATAACGGACAAGGCTTGAAATAGTAGCTTCAAGCGTGCTTTGCGGCTTTCGCAGCTTTGCAGCTGCAATTTGGTGCGAGCATCAGGCCGTTCTCAATTCCACAAGAAAGGTAGCTTTCGCTGTGCGAAAGTCATGGTTAGTATCTATGTCCGAACCCCGATTCACCATACTGTATGAGCGCATGCGTGCCGAAAAAGAGTTTTCTGCCATCCTTGATACCTATCGGATGCAGAGGCTGGAGCGTACGCCCCATCCGATGCTCGTTACAGGACTGTCAGAGGGCGCGCGCGACGTGTTTTGGGCTGCTGCAGTTGCAGAGCTGCGCCGACAGTCTGCGGACAGACCGGTATTGTGTATACCGCCCGATGAAAAGGAGCAGCTCAAGCTTCGCTGCGACCTTGAGGAGGCAGGTCTGCGCGTGGCGGTCTATCCCTTGCGCGATCTGCAATTCCGCAATATGACGTCTTCCCGTGAATACGAGCACGCGCGCATTGCCGTGCTCTGTGCCATTCTCAGAAACGACGTGGATGCGGTGCTTACTGTGCCGGACGCGGCTCTGCAGTATACGCTTCCTCAAAGCGTGCTGCAATCGCGCTCGTTTACAATTTATGAGGATATGGATTACGATATGGAGGGGATTGTCGGTGCACTCTGCGATGCCGGATACGTCCGCTGTGATCTGGTGGACGGCATCGGTGAATTTGCCGTGCGCGGCGGCATCCTCGATCTGTATCCTGCGCACAGTCCCAATCCCATCCGTATGGAGTTCTACGGAGATATGATTGACTCCATGGGGGTGTTTGATCCCCTGACACAGCGTAAGATCGAGCGCATCACGGAATGCTTCGTGCCTCCGGCGAAGGAGGTGCTCATGACCGCTGCACAGAAAAAGGATCTGCGTGCGCTCGTGGCAAAGCAGCTTGACAGCTGTACTGCGGACGGCGGTATGCAGGTGCTCCGTGCGGAGTTGGAGGCGTTGGACGGCGGTACGGAGCCGGGATTCCTCGATAAATATCTTTCCTTTTTGTATCCCCAAAGGACGTGCCTGCTTGACTATTTTACCGATACCGAAACGGGGCGCGCGGCCGCGCCGGTCCTGGTCATCGATACGGCGAGAATCGGAGAACGGCTTGAGGCCTCCGAGTGGCATGCGCGGCAGGCGGTTTCCGCGCTTCTTGAGGAGCACTCCATTCCGCCCAAATATGCGGAATATACGCGTTTTCGTTCCGATTTTGATTATTTTGTCAGCCGCTGTCCGGCAATCTTGTGCGATGCGTTTGCCGCAGGCGTGCAGGAACGGTTGTCGGGCATCTTTACGTTCCGTTCCAAGCAGCTGATTTCGTATGCGGACAGCTATGAAACGCTGTGTGAGGACATCCGCGGCTATCTTGCGGGAAATTATCGCCTGCTTCTGCTTACGGAAAATGAATTTTCTGCCAAAAATCTGCGCGACTGCCTGTTTGACGACGGCATTTCCGCATCGCTGGCGCGTGCGAAGGATATTGAGGCGGCGGAGCTGATACCCGGTGTTCCGCTGATTATGTCCGGTGTGGACGCCATTGGCTTTGAAATGTCGGAATCGCGCTTTGCGGTGCTGTCTACCTATCCGACACGTTCCGCGTACGCGCGTGCCGTTTCCGGACGGGCTAAAAAGAACCGTGCCAAGAAATCGGCGGCAGAGCGGATTCTTTCGTATGCCGATCTGACGGTGGGCGATTACGTCGTACACGTCAATCACGGCATCGGTCAATATATGGGGATTCAGACCATCACAGCGGTTGACGGCTCCTGCAGGGACTACGTCAAGATCAAGTACGCCGGTGAGGACGCGCTGTTTCTGCCGTGCGATCAGCTTGATATGATCTCTAAATACATCGGGGCGCACGCCGATGACGGGCTTGTGAAGCTGTCGAGGATGGGCGGAACCGAATGGGGAAAAACGAAGGCGCGCGTCAAGGCCGCCGCACGCAGTATGGCAAAGGAGCTGATTGCACTGTATGCCGCACGTCTGCGCAAGCCGGGCTTTGCCTGTGCACCGGACGACGAGATGCAGCGTGCGTTTGAATCGGTATTTCCGTACGAGGAAACGGAGTCCCAGCTTGCTGCCATTGAGGAGATCAAGGCAGATATGCAGAAGCCGACGCCGATGGACCGTCTTCTTTGCGGTGACGTCGGGTACGGAAAAACGGAGGTCGCCCTGCGCGCCGCAATGAAGGCCATCGAGAACGGACGGCAGGTCGCCGTGCTTGTACCTACGACGATCCTTGCGCTGCAGCATTATCAGACGATGCTCTCGCGCTTCCGCGGGCTTCCCGTACACATTGAAATTTTATCACGATTCCGCACGGCGGCACAGCAGGAGGAGATTTTGCGCCGTGTACGGCGCGGCGAGATTGATATCGTCGTCGGCACGCACAGGCTTCTTTCCCGTGACCTTGCATTCCGGAATCTTGGGCTTGTCATCATCGACGAGGAGCAGAGATTTGGCGTCGCGCATAAGGAGCGGCTCAAGCAGCTCTCGGAAAACGTCGATTGCCTGATGCTGACCGCGACGCCGATTCCGCGTACCCTCAATATGGCAATGTCCGGCATCCGCGACATGAGCATATTGGATGAGGCTCCGGGTGACCGCGTTCCCGTGCAGTCGTATGTGCTGGAGTATGATGAGCTGATCCTTGGGGAGGCGTTGAATAAGGAGCTTCGCCGCGGCGGTCAGGTGTTCTGGCTGCACAACCGTGTCGAGGATATTGATGCCTGCGCCGCACGTGTTTCGGCCATGGTGCCGGATGCCGTCATTGCAATCGCGCATGGACAGATGGATAAGGATGAAATTTCCGATATTTGGCAGCGGCTTCTCTCGGGGGAGATTGATATCCTGATTTCCACCACGATCATCGAAACGGGTATTGATATACCAAACGCTAATACGCTCGTGATTGAGCACGCGGATCGCATGGGGCTTTCTCAGCTTCATCAGATCCGAGGACGCATCGGCCGCTCCTCGCGCCGGGCGTACGCCTACTTTACCTATCCGCGCGGCAAGGTGCTGACGGAGATCGCAACGAAGCGTCTGCAGGCCATTCGTGAATACACCGAATTCGGCTCCGGCTTTAAGATCGCCATGCGCGATTTGGAGATCCGCGGTGCCGGAAACGTGCTTGGGGCAGAGCAGCACGGACATATGGATTCCGTTGGCTACGAGCTGTATATCAAGCTGCTCAATGAAGCGATCCTTGAGGAGCAGGGCACAGCGGTCCGGGCGAAGACGGAGGCGGTCATCGATATTTCGCTCGATGCTTACCTGCCGGAGCGCTACGTCCGCGCCGGTGCACAGCGCATCGATATGTATAAAAAAATTGCGGCCATTGAAACGCCGGAGGACAAGGCCGATATTCTGGACGAGCTGTCCGACCGCTTCGGCGCACCGCCAAAGGCTGTGCAGAATCTCGTTGACGTGGCATATCTGCGCGCGCAGGCGTCGCTTCTTCACATTTCCCGCATCGAAGCGAAGGCGTCCGTGCTTTCCATCTATCCGGCGTACTTTGACGGTGCGACGTGGTCACAGTGCGCAAAGCACCTGATCGCAGACGCGCTTCCTACCGCGGAGGAGCAGAAGCAGGCACGCGCCGCAAAATCCGCTTCCCAAGCTGAAAGACCTGCGGCGCAACGGTATGCTACACCCCTTGCGCGTGCCGCCGCCATTGCCGCGCAGGGGCACGCACGCGGTATCTCGCATAATCAGGCGCATCCTTCGGCGGCTGCAGCACCTGCTCCGCGAGAAAGCGCTGTGCTTCCCATCAAGCTTACGCTTGCCGCGGGCGAAAAGCCGTGCGTTATCGCGCGTCTGCCGCGTGGGATGGGGCTTCTTGAGGGTATGGAGCGTGTTTTACAGGCGTGTAAAAAAGCGCAGAGTTAACGCAGGCGCACGCTCTTTTTCTGAAAAAGCGGATTATTTTGAGCGCGGCGCTTGCTTTTTTTTGTGCTTTGCGGTATAATAATATTGTTATTTTATCATGCAAAAGGAGATTATATCATGGATTATACGTGGGATCTGTCTGTGCTCTACGAGGGATTTGACACACCTGCATTTTCTGAGGACCTTGATTCGCTGGATTGCTTGATTGACAAGGTCAACGCCTTTGCCGCGGAGGAAATGCCTGCCTGCGCAAATGCGTTTCTGCACCGTTATATCGACCTCTACGAGCAGATCAATACGGTCGCAACGAAGCTGATCTGCTATGCGCAGCTTCGCTCTGCGGCGAATACTGCAGACACGGAGGCGGCAAGCATGATGGGCAATCTGATGATGAAGCTCAGCGCAACTGCTGCTGCCGATACCGTCCTGCAGCAGAGGGTTGCGGCAATTGAGGAGCTCTCTGCGTGCATTGATGCCGACGAGGGACTGCACGAATACCGCTATCTTTTGGAATCCGTCAAGCGCGAAAACCGCTATCTGCTCTCCGACCGTGAGGAGGCGCTGTTTTCCCGGCTGAATATTTCCGGCGCGTCTGCGTGGTCCGATATGCGCGACTATCTGACCTCCTCGGTCAAGACGTCGTACCGTGGAGAGGAGAAGACGCTGACGGAGGTGCGCAATCTTGCGTATGACGGCGATCCCGCTGTGCGCCGCGATGCGTACGATGCAGAGCTTGCCTGCTATGATAAGGTGAAGGACGCCGTTGCGTTCTCTCTGAACTCCATCAAGCAGCAGGTCATCACGGAGTGTGAGCTGCGCGGCTATGAATCCCCGCTGGATAAGGCACTGAAGGCTTCCCGTATGAAGCGGGAAACGCTGGATGCGCTTCTTGGTGCCATGGTTGCGTATATGCCCGTGTTCCGCAAATATCTGCGTGCAAAGGCAAAGGCACTCGGATATGAGGGCGGTCTGCCGTGGTGGGAGCTGTTTGCACCGATGGGCGGAAACGATAAGAAGTACACCGTGGAGGAGGCCAAGGAGTATCTTCTTGAGATCTTTGCGGGCTTTGACGGTGAAATGTACGATATGGTCAAGGCGTCCTTTGAGGAGCGCCGCATCGACTTCTTCCCGCGCGAGGGTAAGGTCGGCGGTGCGTTTGATATGGGTATTGCGCCGATCGGACAGAGCCGCGTGCTGACGAATTTCGACGGTGCATTCGGTGATATCGTGACGCTGGCACATGAGCTCGGCCATTCCTTCCACGACCGCATGGTATTCCCCCACTCCCCTCTGACGCAGGACTATTCCATGCCCGTTGCGGAAACGGCTTCGACGTTCAACGAAACGCTGGTTGTGGGCTGTGCCCTTGCACGGGCGCAGAGCGACAGCGAGAAGCTCGCGCTGCTTGAGAGCCGCCTGCAGGATGCAACGCAGATCATCTGCGATATCTATTCCCGTTATCTCTTTGAGGCATCCGTTTTTGCGCACAGAAAGAACGAATTTCTCGATGCGGACCGTCTTTGCGGCTTGATGCTTGAAGCACAGAAGCAGGCGTACGGCGACGGTCTTGACGCGGATACGCTGCATCCGTATATGTGGGTTTGCAAGGGACACTATTATTCCGGAGGTCTGTCCTTCTATAACTTCCCCTACGCATTTGGCGGCCTGTTTGCACGCGGTCTGTACGCAAAGTATGAGGAGATGGGACAGCAGTTCGTTCCGATGTATAAAAAGCTCCTGTACGCAACCTCGGTTTCCTCCGTTGAGGACGCTGCCGCGATTGCGGGTGTTGATCTGACGGACCGCGCATTCTGGGAGGCAGGCCTTGCTGCGTTTGCGGAGGACGTGGAGATGTTCTGCGCGCTGGTCGGTGCATAAAACACCGCACGCCGCGCCGCTTTGACGGAAATATGCAGATATTCCGCGCGATTCGTTATGAATATTCATTTTCGTGCATATCGGTAATTCGGCCGCCGCGGGGTGTGCCTCTGCTGGCTGAATTGCGGTGATTGGCGAAAGTGTATAATAACGGGCACTTTGCGGCTCGGATTTTCGTCATTCCGCATCTTGCTATTTTCCAGAAAATATTGTATAATTATACC
>JAGBZV010000026.1 GCA_017628075.1 Clostridia bacterium | reverse complement strand
GGTGTCGGTCCGCATACTATCTCCGTACCAAGACTCAAGCGCGCGGACGATATTGATCCCGATCAGTTCGATAACGGAATCGACGACGATACGTTTGCTAAAATCACAGCCTGCATTCGTCTTGCCGTGCCGTATACCGGTATCATTATTTCAACGCGTGAAAATGAGAGTGTCCGCGGCCGTCTGCTTAATATGGGCGTTTCTCAGGTTTCGGGCGGCTCCCGTACGTCCGTCGGCGGATACGCCGGCTATTCCGCCGATGAGCGTCCGCACGATACGGAGCAGTTTGACGTTTCCGATCAGAGATCTCTGGATGAGGTCGTTGCGTGGTTGATGGATTGGGGGCATATCCCCTCCTTCTGCACCGCGTGCTACCGCGAGGGCCGCACCGGTGACCGTTTTATGTCGCTTTGCAAATCGGGACAGATCGTAAACTGCTGTCACCCCAACGCGCTGATGACGTTATGTGAATACCTCGTTGACTACGCATCCCCCGAAACGAGAGAAAAGGGCTTTGCCGTAATTGAGCGTGAACTCAATAAGATCACCAATCCCCGCGTCCGTGAGATCGCACAGCAGAATATTGCGGATATCCGGAATTCCAATCGCCGCGATTTCCGCTTCTGATCGACTTAGTGCTATGGGAACAGAAAAGGAGTTATGTTATGAGTCTGCATGAAACTGCATCCGGTGAGAGGATCCATATCAGCTTCTTCGGCAGACGCAATGCCGGAAAATCCTCTCTTGTCAATGCAATTACCGGACAGGCGCTTTCCGTGGTTTCCGACGTCGCAGGAACGACGACCGATCCCGTTCATAAGGCCATGGAGCTGCTTCCGCTCGGGCCCGTTATGATCCACGATACTCCCGGCTTTGACGACGAGGGGGCACTCGGCGCGCTTCGCGTTCAAAAAACGCGCCAGGTGCTTGCCAAGACGGATATTGCCGTGCTTGTCACAGATGCCGGAGAGGGATCGCTTCATCCGGATGAGGAAGCGTTTTTGGAGGAGCTGCGGTCACGCCGTCTTCCGTATATCCACGTTTACAATAAGGCGGATCTGTATGCGGGGGCGGTGCACGAGAATGTAGGCGCAATCGTTGTTTCCGCATTGCGCGGTGACGGCATCGAAGCACTCAAGGAGCGTCTGGGTGCGCTTGCCGCCTCTCGCGGCCGCGATCGCCATATCGTTTCCGATCTGTTGAATCCCGGAGATATTGCGGTTCTTGTCACGCCAATCGATGCTGCAGCACCGAAAGGACGCCTGATCTTGCCGCAGCAGCAGACGATCCGGGATATTCTGGATGCGGGATGCTCGGCGTTCGTTTGCCAGGATTCCGAATTGCCCGGTGTGCTTTTGGCGTTGAAATCAGCACCGCGCATGGTCATTACCGATTCGCAGGCGTTTGGCAGGGTGTCCAAAATGGTCCCTCCCGCGATTCCGTTGACCTCGTTCTCGATTCTTTTTGCACGCTATAAGGGGGATCTTTTGACACAGGTGCGCGGCGCCGCCGCTCTTTCGTCCCTGCGTCCGGGTGACCGCGTTCTCATTTCGGAGGGCTGTACGCATCACAGACAGTGCGGCGATATCGGTACGCAGAAGCTGCCGGCATGGATCGAGGCTTTTGTCGGCTTCCGTCCGGAATTTACGTTTACGTCGGGCGGAGAATTCCCGGAAGATCTGACGCCGTATCGGCTCGTCGTGCACTGTGGCGCTTGTATGCTCAATGAGGCCGAGGTGTCTGCAAGGCTCTCACGTGCTGAGGCGGCCGGCGTTCCCGTCGTCAATTACGGTGTTGCAATCGCACATTGCAACGGAATTCTGCACCGATCTCTGGAGCTTTTCCCAGACGCGGCCGCTGTGCTGAACGGGACTGACACCGTTTGATCGTTTGATGGAGTCCGGGCTGTGTCACAGTACACGGCCCGGCTGTTTGTTGCCATTATGTGTGCGGCAATCTGACAGATCCTGACAGGAATAGACGGGCGCTCGTCTTGATTTGTTCATAAATTTGTGATATAATAAGGAACGAGAAAGGAGTGGATGTCATGGCTGATAAGAATACCGGAAAAAATAACGGGAAGAAGATCATTGCGAATAACAAAAAAGCCTATCACGACTATTTTGTGGATGAAACGATGGAAGCCGGCATCCAACTGTTCGGAACGGAGGTCAAGAGCCTGCGTGCCGGCGGTGTCAATCTCAAGGATTCTTACTGCTATATTGAGGCGGGCGAGATCTTTGCCACGGGCGTGCATATTTCTCCATACGAAAAGGGCACTATCTTCAACCGTGATCCTTTGCGCGAAAAGAAGCTGCTCATGCATAAGCGTGAGATTCTGCGCCTGATGGGTAAGGTCGGACAGGAGGGTGTCACGCTTGTGCCGCTGTCGCTGTATTTTTCCGGCTCACGAGTCAAAATGGAGCTCGGCATCTGCCGCGGTAAGAAGCTGTACGATAAACGCGAGGACCTTGCGAAAAAGCAGGCGGCGCGTGACGTCGAACGGTATACCAAGTCAAGGGGCAGGGAAGACTGATTTCTGCTGCTCTTGTATTTCCGCATGGGTCCGTAATGGTTTCGACGGGGATT
>JAGBZV010000003.1 GCA_017628075.1 Clostridia bacterium | reverse complement strand
TGAGAGAGATGAATCCCTCGTGGCTCTGGAGCACCATCTCAGCGATACCTGCGGCTCCGCCGAAGTTACCGTCGATCTGGAACGGCGGATGATTGTCAAAAAGGTTATAAAGGGTGGAATGTGTAAACAGCGCTCTTATGTTATCGTATGTATCTCTGCCGTTCTTAAGTCTTGCAAAGAGGTTGATAAGCCAAGCTCGGCTCCAGCCCGTGTGTCCGCCTCCGTGAGCAAGTCTTCTGTCAAGAGACGTCTTTATTGCACTGAACAGCTCAGGGGTGTTTCTCGTTATCTGAGCTTCAGGATAGAGTCCGTAAGCATGGGAGATGTGTCTGTGACCGGGCTCAGCATCCTCCCAGTCCTCGATCCACTCCTGAAGCTGACCGTACTTGCCTATCTGCATCTTAGGCATTCTTGCACGAATCGCGCGGATCTCGTCGGCGGTTTCGGGGGATATACCAAGAATGTCCTCAACCTGTGCATAGATGTCAAGGGCACTGCTGATTATCTGTCTATCCATTGTGGGGGAGAGGGAGAGGTATACGGGTACCTTGTGGCCGTCATGCTCGGCAAGATACTGGTTTTCGGGAGATGCTGAGGGGCCGGAATACAGAACACCGTCGGGACCCTCGAACATAAAGTCTGCGAAAAACAGAGCGGCATCACGGATGAACTCGTATGCTGTCTCGCGGAGGAATTTCTCATCCTTTGTGTAAAGGTAATGCTCCCACATATGGAGTGCAAGCCAACCCGCACCGATAAACCAGAAGCCCCACATTGAGCCTGTGGCTACTGAAAACTCATATATGTCGGAGATGTGGTGAACGACGCATCCCCTTGCGTGATAGTTCTCACTTGCAACTCTGCGTCCTCCGGGGAGAAGACACTCGTTCATGTATTTGAACAGACCAAAGGCACATTCGGAAATGCCCGCGGTCTCAGCGTGCCAATAATTCATCTGCAGATTGATGTTGGTGTGGTAATCGGCGTTCCACGGAGACTCGTATCCCTCGCACCAAAGTCCCTGCAGATTCGCAGGGAAGGTGTCCTCGCGGCTTGAAGACACGAGAAGGTATTTTCCGAACTGGAAGTACAGTCCGAGAAGTCCGCGGTCAACTGCATTTTTGTCGTTTTTCAGTCGTGTCAGTCGCTTTGCAGCGCTGAGGTCGTCAAGTCCGTCGTCCCCGAAGTTGATGTCAGATCTGCCCATGATAGCGGAAAAGTCCGCGATGTGCTCTTCGCGGAGGGCGTCATATCCCTTATCAGCGAATGCCAAATATTTCTCGGTATCCATTTCGGGATCTCTGTACTCGGTCACGATGGAAACAAACAGCTCAAGCTTTGTTCCGTTTTTTATGATAATATCGTAATCGTCAACGTCTGCTTGCCCGTCGGTGAGTATCTTGACCGTAACCCTGAACTTATGTGCTCCGTTAGCGGTAGTGTGAACGAAATCCATAAGAGCCGAGCTGCCGTCAGCGGAAACGTTTCTTGTGACACCGGCCCGTGGCGCATCGACGGCGGATAAAAGCCCGAGTGCGATTTCTCATCCGGGTAATCGTTCCGACCGCAATAATTGCCGTTTGGCGTACGAAATTCAGACCAGTATCTTGAAATTTACGAAAGCGAATGACCGCGGAATCCGCCATGCCCGTTTTGCTGTCCTGCGCAACGCATCCTGTCCGGCAGTATTGATTGAAACCGGCTTTCTCT
>JAGBZV010000242.1 GCA_017628075.1 Clostridia bacterium | reverse complement strand
GGCTGCCGTAAGCTTTCAACCTGCGACAGCCCCTTTTATTGTTTCTGCGTGCTGTTTCATTTTTGTGCAATGTGCGCAAAAATGTGGGGGGGTATTGTGCACTTCGTAGAAAATAAAACGTGTTGGCTTAGGGGCTTGACAAACGACCGGATATCCTGTATAATATGCGTAACTTTCAATGAATGCTGGAGGACATTGTTTATGAAACGCAATTCTCTCATTCGCTGTGCTGCGTGGCTTCTTACGCTTTGCGCGGCGGTTCCGCTTGCGGTATCCTGTCAGATCAACGAGACCGAGGTATCGACGGATACGACCGATGCTATTACGACTGCTGTGACAGACAGTGGAGACGACGAGCTTACGTATGAGTACGATCTCTATGATTACGACGAGTATGAATTTGTCATTCTTAACGAGGAGACGTGTGACTGGGCAAATCCCGTGATCGCTCCGGAGAAGCTGAATGGCGAAAGCGTCAACGATGCGCAGTACAACCGTAAGACTGTGGTTGAGGATCGGCTGAATATTACCATTCGTGAGGAAAAGGTGCTCGGTGACAGACTTGCACAGATGACCAGAAGAAATCAATCCTCCGGTGATACGCAGTACGACGTGGTAAGCAACCGCAACAACGAGGTTGGCCGCCTGGGTGCGAATGGATATCTGGTTGATTTGCTGCAGATCGATTCGATCCATTTTGATGAGCCGTGGTGGGATCGCATGCTTCACGAAAGAGCAACCATTGACGATAAGCTCTTTTTTGCATCGTCTGATATCTCCCTTTTCCCGTTTGAGGCAACGTGGATTTTGTACTTTAACGAAACACTGTTCAATAATCTGGATATTGAATATCCCTATGATCTCGTTCGCGAGGGAAAATGGACTCTTGATGCAATGTATAATATCATCAAGGAAGGTACCAATGTCAATGCCACCGAGTATACACCGAACGGACACAATATCTACGGTATGAAGACGCATTCTCAGAATCTCGATGCATTTTTGATTGGTTCCGAGGAGCCTTACATCCGCTTGGACGACGACGGATATCCCCACGTGATACAGATGACAGAGCATTTCTATAATGCTGCGTCAAAGATCATGAAGATCACATCAGATCCCAACCAGTACAGCGACGTGAGCCGACATCCGCTGATCTTCGATAACATTCTGTATGAATTCCAGACGGATTCCTTCCTGTTTGCGGCAGAAACACTCGGACATCTTGCGGATTTCAGAAACTATGAAGGAAATTTCGGCGTTCTTCCTGTGCCAAAGTATGATGAGCACCAGGAGACGTATGTTTCCATGATCGCTACCTGGGGTGTACAGTTTTTGACGATTCCCAATACGGATACGAATCTCGAGCGTACCGGTGTGATCCTTGACTATCTCGCATATCAAAGCTATATTTCCCTGATGGAGCCCTATTATGACTCCTATCTGACACAGAAGGGTGTCCGTAACGAAGATTCTGCGCAGATGCTGTCGATCATTCGCAATACGCGCACGCTGTGCCTTGGACATCTCTTTGGCTGGACGGATGCTCTGGCTCCCAAACTGAAGAGTCTGCTCTTGGATGGAGAAACCAACATTGCTTCCAACATCGAGTCGCTTCGCAACTCTGTCGAAAAGTATATTGAAAACACGATGAAGAAGTATGCGGACCTTGATTAACCGGCTACTTTGATTTTCATAAGGGCCGCGCAGACCGCAGCACCAATGTGCCCCGGCCAAACGGAATATTTCACGAGGTGTTGCAAGTTCTTGCAACACCTCGAAATTTGTTTGTCACTAACCGTCGGGTGCGCCGGTCCCTGCTTTGTTGAGTGAATTCCAAGAAACGTTGCATCACGATGGATTTTTTTATTTATGTCTGCAGAGCACAATGGCATTTGAACGAAGGTCAAAACATTTTTTATTCATATTGACTTTTGATGTTCGTTGTGCTATAATACATAAAAAGCGTAAAAAGGCATCAATAAGATCATATACGAAAGTGAGGATTTCTCAAAATGAAACATATAATCCCTGATTATTCATTTCCCGCGGATTTACACACCGCCATTGAAGATGCAGATTTCTCGATGCTTGAAGCGCATTATGCTGACAGAATCGCACGGTATGGGGATTTCCACGCACATTCCGCATCCGGTGGTACCAGCGACGGAGGGACCACACCCGAGGAGTGGCTTGCCGCAATGCCTGAATTGAAGATCGATTTCATTGGGATTATGGATCACAGACAGGTACGACATATGTATCTGGATGCTTTTACACCAGAACGTTTCCTATACGGAACTGAGCCGGTGATGTTCTGGAATGAGCCGTATACAGCATGTCATTATTTGATGATTTTTCAAAACCTTGGAGACCTGGAAACTGTTTTGGAGCGGTATCCGGATGTTTTTGATTATGAGGGCGGCGTGGAAGGTCATTTTGTTTACAAGCGCATTGATTTCGCTCGGTTTTTGGAAATCGGTCAGGCGGTGCAGGCATGCGGCGGTGCGTTTGTCAATGCACATCCGATGCAGGCAATCCAGTGTGATGACATCAACTACTTCGACTTCGGTGACCGCACGGCAATTGAGGTTATCTACACTTATTCATATCCGAATCCGCTGAATCCGCATACGATTGATAACTATCAGTTGTGGCTGAAAATGCTTGATGCTGGAAAACGTATCTACAATACTGCAACAGCAGATGCACACGGCGCACCAACTAACACCGGTATCAATACGGTATATACACAGGCTCCGATCTGTAAAGAATATGTCCAGCGTCTGCGTGAGGGCGATTTGAATGCCGGATGCGTTGGTATACAAATGACGCTCGGAAATTCAAATGGATTCGTTCCGATGGGGGGGACGATTCCGTATGCTAATGACTTGACGCTTTGTTTGCGTGTTGCAGATGGTCATCCTCTGCGATTTGGTGCTCCTACCGATTATCGTGTAGACATTTTTTCAGATCAAGGGCTGGCATATTCCGTTCCGCTGTCGACACTGCCGTTCACCTGCGCAATTAAGGCACAAAACCGCCGTTTTTACCGCGCAGAGGTCATTGGCATAGCGGATGGAGCTCCTGCTGCCATCGGCAATCCGATTTGGATCAGAAATGATTGAATTCCGCGAGGGAATGATTGCTGTGCAGCACGCAGTTATTCAATCGCTATACTATATATAGCCGATAACACCGCTGTGTGTATATCAACCTCATATCAAGGAAATACATAACAACACAAAACAAAAAGAAGTAAAAGCCGAGGTGTTGCAAGTTCTTGCAGCACCTCATAGGAAATTTTCCTTGCCCCTCCAGCCAAGGGGCATTTTTTATGCGATTTTCGCATGAAAATATGCACCTCCAAAAGTGTTTAACTTTTGGGGTGCATATCAAAATTCGTGTCACCTTGTGACCCCGTGCTGCCGCAAGCGTTCAACTTGCGACAGACCCCTGGATCGTGGTCCTTGCGGTGCAGGGTTTACTCACCGAATACGATGGTACCGCCTGCGGTCAGCGTGCCGAGTTCGATGCCGCCGTAGGTGCCGTTTACCTGCCAGGAGGCCTCGACCTCCATGTCGAAGCGCTCGGTTTCATAGACGGTGGAGTAGAAGGGGGTAAATGTTTTCGCACCGTCGTCGTAGGAGATTTCAGGCGTTGAGAAGCTCGTAGCGGTTCCGTCGATCTGCACTGCGCCCATCATGTATTTTTCGCGGGCGAAGAGCTGATAGTGGGAGATACCCACGTTCACGACGACCTGCGCACGGCCCGTGTCCAAAATGACGTATTCCCAGTCAATGCAAAGCACGAGGGAGGGGGATTGTTCAGAAATGAAGCGGCCTGTGGCGGTCTTTCCGATAAAATCACCGAGAGGTCCTACCTCAACCGTGGGAATGTCCGTTTCAGAGCCGACCTCATCGGTATCGGTGGTGGATTCATCGGGCTCTGTATCCGTGGTGGGTGGTTCGGTCGCGGGGGGATCGGTTTCTGCATCGGTATCGGTATTCGAGGGGAACGATGCGGGAGGAATGACAGCCGTGGTGGTATCGGTGGTCTGCGTCTGCTCGATGTGCTCCGGGTCCGTTTCGCTGTCCTTTCCGTGATCGGAGGGGCGGAGCAGAGCGCAGGAGGTGAGCACGGTTGCAGCGCAGAGCAGAAGTGCAAGCAGAGTGGTACGGATTTTCATAATGATCTCTCCTTTATGTATAATGTAAAGAACGTGTTATCGCGTGGGGGGCGCATCCGAAAACGCCATTCCCTGATACCGCTGTTCCCGGGCAAGCGTGCGGTCGATGGAGGCGAGGACTGCGCGCTTGTTTTTGGTCCATTGCGGCGCAATCAGCGCATCCTGTGCGCCGTCGCCGGTCAGCCGGCAGACTACGGTGGTGGGTGGGAGAAGCGTCAGCTGCTCGCAGACGATGCTGACGTATTCCTCCATGGAAAGCAGGCGGATTTCACCGCGCAGATATTCCTGCTCCATCTGCGTGCCGCGCAGAATATGGAGTGCATGGATCTTGACAAATGCCGGACGCAATGCGGCCAGGCGGGATACAGTTTCGATCATCTGAGCACGGTCCTCTATGGTGCTGCCCTCGGTCGGAAGCCCGTTGATGACGTGTACGCAGACGGCAATGCCGGCCTCACTCAGCGCGCGGTATCCGCGGCAGAAGGTATCAAAATCGTGACCTCGGCGGATGCGGCGCAGCGTTGCGTCGTGTGCGGACTGCAGGCCGAGCTCCACGGTCAGATCGTACCGTGCTGCAAGCGTGGAGAGGTATGCGACGACCTCCTCGCAAAGACAGTCGGGGCGCGTTGCAATGATCAGCGCAGGTATTTCCGCACGGGAGCCGTCGGCCAAACGGTAGTCGGACACGGCTTCGTAAATTTCGCGCAGGCGTTCAATTGGGGCAAACGTACCGGAAAACGCTTGGAAATACGGGATTGCAGGCAGACGCTTTCCCCATTTTTCGCATAGCCGCTCGTATTCGTGCGCAAATTGCGCCTGGGGCGGCAGAAGCGTGTCGGCGCAGAAATCGCCAGAACCGCGTGCGGAGCAGTACGTGCATCCGCCCTCTCCTCCCGGACCGCGGTTGGGACAGGAGAATCCGGCATCGATTGGGATACGTGCGCATTTGGTACCGTAGCGGTGCCGCAGATAATAGTCGTAGGTATGATAGCGCTTATTGGTATCGGAATACGGAAACGGATTCATCATCGGACAGCCTCGCAGTTGGTTCATTTCCCTACTATTATTATACAACCAAATTAATGATTTTTCAAGAAGAAATTGTAAATAAACTGTGCCGGATTGGGTGGGGGGCGACGGTGGAAGCATATATGACGGGCTGGGGCACGTAAGTGCCCCAGCTCCATAGAAGTTTCCCTTGCCCCTCAGTGAAGGTGCATTTTCATGCGAAAATCGCATGAAAACCGGGAAATTCGGATCACTTTGTG
>JAGBZV010000241.1 GCA_017628075.1 Clostridia bacterium | reverse complement strand
TGTATGCCACACGTAATAGAGATCACTTCATTTGATAATCCTGCACTTGATCCGTATGCCAGACTGACGGAGCATCAGCTTCGGAGCCGTCTGGAGCCGGAGCTTGGTATTTTCATTGCAGAAAGCACGACGGTGATCCGGCTTGCGCTGGATGCGGGCTGTCAGCCGCTGTCAATCTTATCCGAGCGGCGCCATATTGAAGGTGCGGCGAAGGAGCTGATCGCCCGGTGCGGCGATATTCCCGTCTATACGGCAGACAACGAGGTGCTTGCCAAGCTGACGGGATTTCCCCTGTCCCGCGGTGTTCTTGCCTGTATGCGCCGTCCAAAGCTTCCGACGGTTGAAGAGCTTTGTGCGGGGGCACACCGTATTGCGATCCTGGAAAATATCGTGGATGCGACCAACGTCGGTGCCATCGTGCGCTCCGCCGCGGCACTTGGCATAGATGCCCTGCTGCTCACGCCCTCCTGCTGCGATCCGCTCATCCGCAGAGCCGCACGCGTTTCAATGGGGACCGTCTTTCAGATTCCGTGGACGTACATCGGAGAGGTCGCCGGAGATTGGCCCGGAAACGGGATTGCGTGGCTGCACCGCCTGGGCTTCAAGGCTGCCGCGATGGCTTTATCGGTCCGTTCCGTTTCTATTGACGATGCCGCCTTGAAGCAGGAGGAACGCCTTGCGCTGATTCTTGGAACCGAGGGAACCGGACTTGTCGAGGATACGATTGCACTGTGCGATTATACGGTCAAGATTCCTATGCTGCACGGAGTGGATTCTCTCAACGTCGCTGCTGCAAGTGCCGTTGCGTTTTGGGAAACGCGCTATCGCGGTTAAACAGGCCGCTTGGAGCACGCGTCCCCTGCAAATGCCCCCTATGACAGCTCATACAATGCACGCGGAATCGGAGCATCGTCGTACATCAGCTCTCTGCCACCACTTCTTTGGTAGATGCGTACGAGCACCTCATACATAGCGCGTGCACGGCACATCTGGGCTTTCGCATTACCGATCATTCCGTCCGTGATACATTCGTGATAACGGAATGCAGCCTCGTATTTGGGATATCTCGCGGATACGTCACCGATGCCCTCGGCACAGTGGCTGTAGATCTGTCGGAGCTCCTCACGGCCGTCTGCATAGATCATGCGTATATTGCGCTTTTCTCTTGAGAGCCGGTTTGGAACCTGCAGCATCTCCTCCACGCTGTGCAGATACGTATTGCGGTTGTGACCAACACCAAGCAGCAGAATATTGCCGTCTTGTGCACAGAGCTTTCCGTAGCATCCGTTCGGAGGCGCAGGCGTTTCCGCAAATACTTCCTCTGCCGCAAACGCTTCTGCCCTGTCACGTTCACCGTAAATCGCCATGGAATGTGTGGGATGAAGCGTACGGAGTGCACGTGTATCCGTGGCCGCAAGATACGGAAGCGTGCCGATACAGACACGTCCTGTCACCATATTCATTTCGTCAAAGTCCCACGTGTGAGTCGGAATACACAACAGACCGCCTCTCTGAGTGAAAAACGAGATCAGACAATCCAACAGACCTTCTCCGCGCCCCTCGACCTCTCCGACAGCACGAAGCGAGCTGTGCACGAGAACCGGCCGACCAACCGCAAAGGAAAACGTCTGCAGTGAATCCATAATTTGCTGTTTTGTAAACATAATGAACGTCCCCCAAGAATGGTTTTACACAAACAAGCCGTCTGCTGATCTTCATTATACCATGCTTTGATAAAAAAGTAAAGTGCCATGTGTCATTTTGCCTCAACCTGTTTTAAATTGCAGCGGCAGCATATGCAGACTGTATTGCGGCACATGAAAAGCAAATATTTAACAATCTTTAAAAATTATAAAAAACTATTGATTTTTCAGCCAGATTGTGGTAAAATATTTAATGTATAACTGTTTTCCTTTGGAACTTAATTTCGTATACGTGCAGATATCTGCGATGCGAAGGAAAGGGATTTATATGCTTCCGTTAAATAAAAACGCAACGAATATTTTGCGCTCTGAAATTTCACAAAATCCGAGTCCATATTTCAGTCGACTGCGGTCAGGTGAACTATTGAAGCCTATCGAATATGAGCTGCTCGTCGAAACGACGAAAGATGCCCGCATTCAGTGGTGGCGCGAAGCAAGATTCGGACTCTTTATTACTTACGGATTGTACTCAGGCAGAGGTAAAGGAGAATGGGAGCCTGTTTTTGACGGAATTTCCAAGGAAGAATACGAATAAACAGCGGAGCACTTTGATTATCAAAGCGGTGCTGCACTTGAATGGGTGCGTTTGGCAAAGAAGGCCGGCGCAAAGTATGTTGTATTCACCACACGACACCATGACGGTTTTTCACTGTGGGATTCCAAGGTGAACCCCTTCAACTCTGTCAATTACG
>JAGBZV010000240.1 GCA_017628075.1 Clostridia bacterium | reverse complement strand
GGTATATTCCAACACCGGTGGACAGGCTTCTAAGGCATCCAACATCGGTCAGGTAGCGCAGTTCGCGGCTGCAGGTAAGGCAATCGGCAAGAAGAACCTTGCGGGGATCGCTATGTCCTACGGCTACGTCTACGTTGCACAGATCGCTATGGGCGCTGACATGAACCAGACGCTCAAGGCTATGACCGAGGCAGAAGCATATCACGGTCCTTCCATCATCATCGCGTACGCTCCCTGTGAGATGCACGGTGTCAAGGGCGGTATGCAGAACTGCCAGGCTGAAATGAAGAAGGCTGTTGAGGCAGGCTACTGGCAGATGTTCCGCTACAATCCTGCTCTGAAGGCAGAAGGCAAGAATCCCTTCTCCCTCGACTGCAAGGAGCCGACCGGCAGCTATATCGACTTCATCAAGTCTGAGACTCGTTATGCGCGTCTGGCACAGTCCTTCCCCGAGAGAGCAGAAGCTCTGTTTGCAAAGGCAGAGGCTGCTTCCAAGGCGAAGTACGAAAGACTCACCAGATTCGTCAAGCTGTACGAGGAAAACTAATCATCAAAATTGTGCGTGAATGCGCATAACCAAACCCCTCACACTACGGTGTGAGGGGTTTTTGTTGGTATCAGATATACGTGATGATGACGTGACCGAGGTTGTTCTCCACATCCAGATACAGAAGCGGACCACTGTGTGTGCCTGCATTGGCAGGGGCGTCGATCGCGCCGAGATTATTTTCTGTTTCAAGGGAAATGGACCATGCAGCAGGCACACGGATCGTTGTTTGACCGAGATTGTTTTCTACCGACAGCGTTCCGCTGCCTGTATAGCTTTCAATATTTGTGAAATAAATATCCGTTGCACCAAGGTTGTTTTCGATGTGCTTTTTCTGAAAGTCGGTACAGTCGATGTAGGTGGCGCTGCTGCCGGAGGAGAAGGTGTGGCGGTGATGGGGTGAGTGAGGATGAAATCTCCATTTTTCCGGTCCAAGGAGCAGGTGCAGCGCAATCATGATAAGAATCGAGCAGAGCAAAACAAGCCAATTATTGATGAGGTTCGGCTCTTCTCTGCCGCACAGATACGCGATATTCGACTCAAACAGCATAAAGAGAAGTGCAAGATACCAAACGATCCGTGTCGGATGGCGGCGGCAGCTGATAGATGCAATACCGATCAGAAGTAGACCGATCACCAGACGCGGAACAGAGATCCCTCCCGTAAGCTCCGTCAGAAAGGTAAGAGCGCCGAGTCCCTCAAGGATCAGCGCTGCAGCAACAAGAAGCAGCACGATACCGATTATATGCGATCTGAATTTTTTATTGCTCATATTGTTCCAACCTCATTTCTTTGATTTTGTCATATAGGCGCCTGTAATATGACCTTGAAAAGTATGCGCATTTTGGACAGCCCGCAAAGCCGATCTCACCGTTTCCGACAAGCTCCCGTCGCAGCCGTTCGATGTGCATGATGTTGACGATACAGGATTTGGACACGCGGACAAAGGGGGAGGGAAGCATCTGCTCCAGCGCTGCCAGCGTATGGGGCGCTGTGAAAATATCTGTGTGTGTGTGCGCGAATACCTTGGTCTCAGCCGTTTCAAAATACAGGATCTCGCTGTACGGCAGGATGTACTCGCAACCGTTTTTCAAAAGAAGGATCTCGCTTGGTGCGTTTAGGACACCCTCCAGCGCACGCATGATACATTGTGTCTGCGGCGATGGGGCACGGCAGCGGATCACGATCTCCTCATCCGCATCCTCGGAAAATTCAAAGCGGATATTCATGCAGGCATACCTCCTCCCGATGCTTATATTATATCGCATTTTGTTGATTTTGTAAATACTCTTTGTGTCAGAGGCAGAAAAATGACTATGACAGGAAGAAAAACGGGCTGCTGCAAGGCATTATACCTGCAGCAGCCCTTGTAAGGATGCTTATTTTACCACAATGTTGATGATCTTGCCGGGGACGAAGATCTCCTTAACGATCGTCTTGTCCGCCATAAACTGCTGCACCTTGGCGTCTTCCTTGGCTGCAGCGATAGCGGTGTCCTTGTCAACGTCCTTGGGCAGATCAATCGTTGCACGGAGCTTTCCGTTGACCTGAACGGCGTAGGTAACGGTTGCATCGACGGTCTTTGCCTCGTCCCATTCCGGCCACGGAGCAAGAGATGCAAATCCCTCTCCGCCGAGGAACGCCCAGATCTCCTCACAGATATGCGGAGCAAACGGGCAGAGGATGCGAGCAAAGATACCAAGCTCGTCGCGCGTCAGAGTGCCGACCTCGTAGATGTCGTTGATCAGTGCCATCATCGCCGCAATGGCGGTGTTGAACTTCATGTCCTCGATGTCGCAGGAAACCTTTTTTACCGTCTTGTGGAATGCGCTTTCCAGCTTGGGTGTGACACCTTCGCCCTGTGCCATGTCGGTCAGTGCCGCAACGCGGTCGAGGAAGCGCTTGATTCCGCGCACGGAGGAATCGTTCCAGGGGGTAGCAGAGCTGTATTCACCCATGAACAGGACGTACACACGCAGAACGTCTGCACCGTATTCATCGACAACGTCATTGGGATTGACGACGTTACCCTTGGACTTGGACATCTTATCGCCGTCCGGACCGAGGATGAGTCCCTGTGCGGTACGCTTTGCATACGGCTCTGCGACGGGGACCTCACCGATATCGTAGAGGAAGCGGTGCCAGAAGCGGGAATAGATCATATGACGGGTGACGTGCTCCATACCGCCGTTGTACCAGTCAACGGGCAGCCAATAGGACAGTGCCTCCTTGGATGCAAATACGTCCTCGTTGTGCGCATCGCAGTAGCGCAGGAAGTACCAGGAGGAGCCTGCCCACTGGGGCATGGTATCGGTTTCGCGCTTGGCAGCACCGCCGCACTTGGGACAGGTGCAGTTTACGAACGATTCGACCTTTGCAAGCGGAGATTCGCCGCCCTCGCCGGGCTCAAATTGATCCATATTGGGCAGGCGCAGAGGAAGCTCCTCGTAGGGAACACCCACCATACCGCAGACAGGGCAGTGGACGATCGGAATCGGCTCGCCCCAATAGCGCTGACGGTTGAACGCCCAGTCCTTCATCTTGTACTGGACACCCTTTTCACCGACACCCTTACCAGTGAGATAGTCAAGCATCTTGGCAATGGCTTCCTTCTTGGTCGTGATACCGTTGAGGAAGTCAGAATTGACCATTTCACCGTCGCCGGTGTATGCAGCTTCTGCAATGTTGCCGCCCTTGATGACCTCAATGATATCGATGCCGAACTTCTTTGCGAAGTCATAGTCGCGCTCGTCATGCGCGGGGACGGCCATGATTGCACCGGTACCGTATCCCATCATAACGTAGTCGGAGATGAAGATCGGAATTTCGCGGCCGTTGGCAGGGTTGATGGCGCTGAGCCCCTCAATGCGAACGCCAGTCTTGTCCTTGACAAGCTGTGTACGCTCAAATTCGGTCTTCTTTGCACATTCCTCGCGGTACGCATTGAGCGCTTCCATATTAGAGATGCGGTCTGCATACTGTGCGATGATCGGATGCTCTGGCGCAATGACCATGAAGGTTACGCCGAACATCGTGTCGGGACGGGTGGTGTAGATGCGCAGCGCATCGTCGGTGCCTTGAATGGTGAAGTTCGCAAAGGCACCCTCGGAGCGGCCGATCCAGTTTTCCTGCTGGAGGCGGACGTTGGGCAGATAATCTACGCCGTCCAGACCGAACAGCAGCTTGTCTGCATATTCGGTGATGCGCAGATACCAAACGTCCTTGGATTTCTGAACGATATCGGAATGGCAGATATCGCACTTGCCGCCCTGGGAGTCCTCATTGGAAAGGACGACCTTGCAGGACGGGCAGTAGTTGACCAGCGTTGTTGCGCGGAAAACAAGGCCCTCGTCGAACATTCGACGGAAGATCCACTGTGTCCACTTGTAATAGCCTTCCTCGGTCGTATCAACCACGCGGGTCCAGTCAAAGGAGAATCCTACGCGCTTGAGCTGAGAGGTGAAGTTTGCGATGTTGGTATCGGTAACCACACGCGGGTGGGTGTTTGTCTTAATTGCATAGTTTTCTGTCGGCAGACCGTAAGCATCAAAGCCGATGGGAAAGAGGACATTGTAGCCCTGCATACGGCGCTTGCGGGAAACAACCTCAAGACCGGAATAGGCCTTGATGTGACCAACGTGCATACCTGCGCCGGAGGGGTAGGGGAACTCTACCAAACCGTAGAACTTCTGTTTTGTGTGATCCTCGGAAGCGTTGAAAATACCTGCTTCCTCCCACTTTTCCTGCCATTTCTTTTCAATGGCGGCAAAATCGTGCTTCATGATATGAACCTTCCTTTATTTCAGCAGTGCTGTGATGTCGATGTCCTTTGCGTCGGACCAGAGCTTTTCGAGATTATAGAAATCGCGGGTTTCACGCTGGAAAATGTGGACGAGAACGGAGCCGTAGTCGAGAATGATCCACGAGCCCTCGTTATAGCCCTCCATGCGCAGATGCTGGACGTTGGCAAGCCCCATCTTGTATTCGATTTCACCTGCAAGCGCCTTGACCTGCGTATTGGAGGTACCGGTGCAGAGAACGAAGTAATCTGCGACGATCGTCTGGTCGAAGACCTCAAGCACCCGGATCTCCTGTGCCTTGTGCGCATCGAGCAGAGAAACGATGATATCGGCCCATGTCTTGGGATCGGCAGCGGAAAGATCGGGCATATTAGCCTCGTCAAACGGAGCTGCGGCTGTGTTGATGTGTTCCATATATTGCTTCCTTTCGTTGGTTTGGGGCAGACAAATGAAAAAGCGTGCTCATCTGCCTGTTACCCCGTCGTTTCGCTGATAACAAAGAGACGAGCGCGCCTGTACGCGTCCGCGGTACCACTCTTTTTCATCACCGCCGCCGGCGGGATGCACTCAGATGCAGAGGTCTGCATCAAATCTCTGTAACGGGAGAGCCCGGACATCGCTATCGGCGCGCGGCGCCGTTGACCATGCCTGCTCCGCGGTGAGTTCGACGGCGCCCGCTCGTGTCTCGCACCGACCGACACTTCTCTTGAGAGTGGGAATTCCGTTTACTGATCCGCTTCATAGCATTTGAAGATTATCTTCTATATTATATCATGTCCGCGCTTTTTTGTCAATATACATTCGAGGTAAAACGCGGGGTTTTATGCCGGAATGACCGGCTTTTTTCATTTTTACCGAATTGGATGCGCGCCTGCGGTCAAGCGCTGCGTCTGCGCCGTACGGAGAGAATACCGATGAGCAAGGCAAGGAGACAGACGGCTCCGCCGATAGCGAAAAGCACTCCACCGGTATGTACGAGTGCTTCGCGCAGAGAATCTGTAACAGGAGTTATGAGAGAGAGAAGTTCCGATGCGGTGTCCTTGGAAAATGCAGTGCGGAGGCGCGCAAGGAGCGGATTCGTTGCGAGCAGAAGAAAAAGGCCGTTTGCCAGAAGCGGAAATCCGATCAGGAACAGAGACTGTCCTATGTGGCGCAATCCGAGCAAGAGGATGAGCAGCGCAAGCACTGCAGCAGTCGCATACGAGGCATACAGCAGCGCATCGGAAAAGAGATAGGCAACGGCGGAAAACAGCGGCTCATTCTGTTCACGAATGGCAGCTACGGAGAATTCCTCAAAGCTCTTTTCCATGAGGAGCAGATCCATGCACGCAAACAGCAGTTCAGTGGCCTCCTCAGGCAGATCAGAGAGCATCGGCCACTCAATTCTGCGGAGCAATGCGGAGATTTCTGCGGAGGTGACGGAGGCGTTCTCCGTACCGCTTTGTATGGCACGGACGTATTGAATTGCTTTTTTTTCTGCAAAGGCGTATACTGCTTCACAGTTGACGGCATCGTGGATCGCCTCGTCGGTGAACGTAATGATATCGGTAAATAGCTTTGGGGCCGATTCACGCAGCAGTGCGGAAACGGAGAGTCCAAGCGTTTCGTCTGCAAGTTGATAGAGATCGGCACTGCGTACTGCACGTGAGATGCTCTCATCGGAGAGTGCAGCGGGCAGGGCAGTGAGCACGGCAGAGAAAAGGATTGCTATAAGCAGAAGAATGGAGAGCAGATGGGATAGAAGGTGTGCAAACGGATTTCTGTGCGGCGTAGGTTCTGCAGATTTCATGAGATCCTCCTGTTGTTTGGATTGCGTCATCCGGCCGTGCCTGTCACGGAAACGCCGTGTTCGCGGACGTCGTGTGCGGTGGCTTCATTTGCGGTCAGATACGCTTTGTAGTAGGAGAGCAGCGTTTTGCTTTTTGGATCGGTCAAGCGGTAATCACGGTCGAAAAGCCGATCGTCCACGGGCGTTTCATAGACGTTGAGATGAGTACAGACTGCTTCCCACGTGCCCTGTCTTGAGAGAACGTAATACCACGTCCCGCTTGTTCCGCCTGCGCGGCAGTCGGTGCCGGGCAGCGTCAGAAACGTGACGTCGGAGTGGGAGATTCCCTGTGCAGCGCGCGTAAAATACAGAAGGTCGGAAACGGACATACTTGTTCGCAGATGCTTTGCTGCTGTGCGGATGAGTGCGGGAAGCTCCAAGGCGGAAACGGAGCGTGCTTCTTCAAGGACGGCTGAGAGCAGCAGCCGCTGCACCTCAATGCGCCCAAGATCACCGCGCAGATATCCGGCGCGGAAGCGCACGAGTCCCTCGGCGGCAGTACCGTCGAGATGCTGTGTGCCTGCCTTCAGATGAATGGACAGGCCCTGTGCCGGATCCTCATAGTCCATGTCACACGGAACTGTCAGCGTCACACCGCCAAGCGTATCCACACATTCGCGGAACGCCTGCAGATCGCACAGCACCCAATGATCCACACGGACGCACAGCACGCGCTCCAGCGTATCACAGAGTGCCTCCATGCCGTTTGCCATCGGATCGGATGCGCCTGCACGGCGCGCCGCAGCGGTATAGCGCGCCCAAAGCGCATTGATCTTGGTGCCGTCCAGATACGTGTCACGTGGGATCTGTACGGCGGACACGGTGCGATTTTCGGCATCTACCTCACAAAGGAGCAGAACGTCGGTGTTCTGTGCCGCTTCATCGCGGCCGACGCACAGAATATTGTATACGCCGGGGCGGCGTTTATAAACGTCGGGAGCCGAGGGCTGCGGGGTTGTCTGCGGGGGTGCGCTGTCCGCTCCTGTGCCGGGTGGATCTGTCGGTGCCGGAGAATTCACGGCTGTATCGTGCCCTGTCTGGCTGTCGGTGCTTTGCTGTAAAAAGGGAGGGATCTCCTCCCTCGGCAGGGACGGGACGTAGAATACACCGTAGAGATACGTCATCCATACGCTGAATACGAGCAGAGCCAAGAAGAACAGCGTTGAGAGAGCTTTTGCGGTTGTGCTGCCTTGTTTTTTGTCGTGCTTGTTTTTTGATTGCTTTGCCATAGTCTTATCGATGCGGGATGTTCACGTCAGAGGATTGCACCTCGTCGGCCGATACGGTGTTGTCCGCGGCCGCCTCCGAAAGGAAGACGGAGGAGATATACGATTCGTTTGACGTGAATTTCACGGAATTGGACAGGAACACGTCGCGCGTGATCTCCTTGGTATAGACGTTGAATTGCGCGTTTACGATGGAGAGGACGCTTGGGGCGTGCATAACGTAGTAGGAGGCTCCGGTGTCCGGGTTGGCAACGTTTCCTCCTGGCAGGGTTGTGAACAGAATGCGGTCCATGTCGAGTGAGAACGCATTTTTTGCAAAATAGCCGATCTCCGCGGCGTTCATATCGGTGATGATATGATTGGCTGCGGTTTTTGCCGCGCTGATTGCAGTTGAAAGATCAAGACGGCTTTGAATGTGGGAAACGAGCGCAGAGAGGAACAGGCGCTGTGCGGAGATTCTTCCGATATCTCCCTCCAGATATCCGGAGCGGTAGCGCACGAACTGCTCTGCGAGCGCACCGGTCAGGTGCTGATATCCGGCCTTCAGATGGATATACAGATTTTGCTCGGGGTCCTCGTAATCCATATCGTATGGGACCTCCATATCGATTCCGCCGATGGTATCGATGATCTCACGGAAGCCTGCAATATCCATACAAACGTAGCGGTCAATACGGATACAGAGATTGTTTTCAAGAAACGTTGCGAGGGATTCGATGGCATCGCGGTACCGCTCTGCACCGCGGGCGGGGGAGCGATTATAGGAGGCTGAGAAGTAAGCGTTGAGCTTATGGTAGCTTGCGCCGACATTGATATAGGTGTCGCGCGGAAGCGACAGGAAATTGAGGCTTCCTGCCTTGACGTCGTAGCTGACGATCATAATAACGTCGGAGAGGTTGGCGACGCGGTCGATGCCGAGAACCAGGAAGTTGTATACACCGCTGCGCCGGTCATACCGATCCTCAATGACAGGGGCATTGTCGGAGGACGATGCGTCGTCTGTGCTGCCGCCATCCCCCCAGGACGGAGGCGTATGGTCCACGGATGGGCTATAGGTGTGCAGGAAAAGGAACACGCCGCCAATCAGGAGAAACAAGATTAAGATCAAGGCAATCAGCGTATAGAGGAACCCTCGCTGACGGCGTCTGCGCTTGATCAGATTGCGGTATACGGAGATCGTTTCGTCGTCCATATCGTCGGAGGACAGGGGGCGTGCTCCGTATGAGGGACGGAGTGGATGCAGATCGGCAGGCGTTTTCAGCATATAGGTGCGTGTACGGATGTCGTTGTCATCGGCGTCGTTCTGTCCCTGCGTGATGGGAGCAACGTCCTGTCCGGTATAGGAGCTCATGGAGGGATCAAAGTCCACGCCGTCGATCGGTGCCTCACCGAGGTCCTCAAAGCATGCGGGATCCGGAAAAATTATGGCATCGCCGTCCCCGGCATCCTCCTGCTCGGCCTGCTCCATCGCCCAGAGCGCCGCATCTGCACGGCGCAGAACGGCCTCCTGCTCGCTTTCGGTGTGAGGGACGGGAGGGCAGGGCGCTTCCTCTGCTGTGACGTGTGTGGGAATTGGTGGAATATCGATTCTGGTGGGGGCATCCTGCAGCGCCTTCTGGCGGCGGATTTCCTCTATACGGATCATCAGATCGCTGAGCTGCTCGTCTGTCAGGCTGCTGAGCGGCAGGCCGGACGGTTCTGTCGGTGTTGCAGGGGCCTTTTGCGCACGGTACTGGGCGGTCTGCTCCGATTTTTTGGTGTTATGATTGGTTTCCACTGATATATCAACCTTTCTGTGGGGAAACAGAAGATATCTGGCTTATTTGAATACGGTGCTTGCGTACAGGATCGCATTGCGAGCCGCTGTTGTGCTTGGATCGATGGGAGCACCTGAGGATAGCAGGTCGCGGATCGTCATGTCAAAGGAGAGAAGGAGCACGCGGTCCAGATGCGCACACAATGCCCCGGGGGTGCTTCGTGCGTCGTCAAGCGCTCCGTAAAAGGTGTTCCGGAGCGTGATGCAGTCCTCAAACGTGCGGCTCTCCTCAATATAGTCGGCAAGATACAGGAGCTTTCCCGTCAGACTCATTTGTGCAGCTCCTGTGGTATGCGTGCGGATTGCATCGCATATGGCATCATCCACGGCGCAAACGCCGAGCTTGCTGTTGATGCTGTCACGCGCCAGTGGGGGGGCGGTCTTTGCGTGCAGGACCTTTGGCGCCATGCGCTCCTCATCGGTCAGTGCGATCCGATATTTTCTGCAGAGCATCTCGTGCTCTGCCAGGGAGCATTCCTTGGTAATGTCATGCAGCAGTGCGGCAATGCGCAGGCGGAAGACGTCCTCCGGACGGTACAGCGTGGGATGTGCGGAAAATATTGCGCCAAGCGCGCGGCATTCCTTTTCAACCGCATAGGTATGGGAAAGCCGTTTCCCGCAAAGAAACTGTGGGATCTCGGCACGGATGGCGTCAATCAACTCTTCGTTATAAAGATACATGGGGAAACTCCTTCCTGTCTGTATTGGATTACGTGCGGTATCAGGAGATGCGGTATAGCCCGTTTGCATCGATATATGCGCGGACGCAGGCGGGCATAAGGCCACTCGTATCCTCGCCCGCGGCAATGCGGCGGCGGATTTCCGTTGAGGAAACGGGAAGCGGCTCAAAGGACGGCAGATGAATGCGGGTGTTGTAGCGTGCCCGGTATTCCTCGGCCTTTTGTACGGCGCGTGTCCGCTCCTCGGCATTGCCCTCACGGCATAGACAGCAGACGGAGGCCATGCGCAGAATGTCGCCCCCGCGATACCAATCTGCGAGTGTCAGAAACATATCCGTTCCGCAGAGCAGAGTGACATCGTCTGACTCCGTCCGGAAATGCTCCAGCGTCAGAACGGTGTAGCTTTTTCCGCCGCGTGTCTGCTCGTAGTCGGAAACGGTGATGCGGTCGTCTGCATATTCCGGTTCGGAGAAGGCAAGACGCAGCATTTCAAGACGGTGAGAGGGCGTATCAAGGGCGGAGGCTGCCTTGTGGGGAGGAATTGCGGTGGGGAGGATATACAACCTGTCCGGCTTGCACACCTGCAGGAAAGTCATAGCGGCGCGCAGATGGCCGTTGTGGACCGGACCGAAGGTCCCGCCGTAGATGCCGATTCTCATCGGATCGCGGAGAGATCGATCTTGCGGTTCTTTTCCTTAGAGGAGGGACGGTACAGAACGAACTTGGTTCCGATAACCGTTACGACCTCGGCGGAGATAGCGTCGGCGATCTCCTCAGCCGCTTCGCGGGGAGAATATTCGGCATTGTCAAGCACCCGGAGCTTAATCAGCTCACGTGCCTCCAATGCGTTTTCGATCTGTCGGCGCATCTCCTCGGAGATGCCGCCCTTTCCAATTTGAAAAATAGTATCAAGATTCGATGCGAGTGCGCGCAGATGCGCTCTCTGTTTGCTTGTCATATCGCTGGTTGTGGCTTTCGGGTGAAAGCATCCTTTCTTTGGAGCAGTCAGTTCATTTGCAGATCAGGCAGAGCCGTGCGGAACGCTTCCGCAAATTTTGCCATGGCGTTTGCGCGGTGCGAGATCTGATTTTTTTCTTCGGGGATCATTTCCGCATACGTTTTTCCGAACGGTGCGTAATAAAACAGCGGATCGTAGCCAAAGCCGCCGGTTCCGCGGTATTCGTGCAGGATCGTGCCGGGGCACTCTCCGCGGCAGACAATGGGTGCGTGGAGCGCATCCGGAAACGCGCAGGCGATTACCGACACGAATTGTGCGGTGCGGTTTTCGTCGGCCACGTCACGGATGTTTTCGAGCAGGAGCATATTGTTTCTGTGGTCATCGCCATGCTCTCCGGCATAGCGCGCCGAGTATACGCCGGGGGCACCGTTGAGTGCATCCACGGCAAGCCCGGAATCGTCTGCAATACCGATATATCCGCGTGCGGCAACGGCCTGTGCCTTGATGAGGGCGTTTTCCTCAAAGGTTGTTCCGTTTTCCTCGATATCCTCGGTAAATCCGATATCGTCCAAGGACAGAATTTCGATGGAGGGATCGATGGGAGCAATAAACGCGTAAAGCTCCTTGATCTTATGTGCGTTGCGTGAAGCAAGTACAATTTTCATAGTGCTGTCGCTTTTTCAGCCCCTTTTGTGAGAGGGCTTCCTTTCTTTGCGTTTGGAGAGCGTCGAGCGTAACGGACGCCTGCATGGGGCAGGAGGGATTATGCATTCTCCTCATCGAACATAGCCCGTACGAACAGCTCGGAATCGAACATCTGGAGGTCGTCCATCTGCTCACCGACACCGATATACTTGACGGGAATGTTCAGCTCCTGCTTGATGGAGAAGACGATGCCGCCCTTTGCCGTGCCGTCAAGCTTGGTCAGAACGAGCCCTGTGATGTTGGCGGCGTTTTTGAACTCCGATGCCTGGATGACAGCGTTCTGGCCGGTCGTTGCGTCGAGGATCAGGAGCGTTTCGCGTGCTGCATCGGGAAGCTCACGGCTGATTACGCGATTGATTTTTGCAAGCTCGTCCATGAGATTCTTCTTGTTGTGCAGACGGCCCGCAGTATCGACGATCAAAACGTCTGCGCGGCGGCTTTTGGCTGCATTGACGGCATCATAAACGACGGAGGCGGGGTCGGAGCCCTCGTCGTGGCGAATCAGATCCACGCCGACGCGGTCCGCCCAAACGGCGATCTGATCGATTGCTGCGGCGCGGAAGGTATCCGCTGCCGCAAGCAGGACGGTTTTTCCGTCCTTTTTTAATAGGTTGGCGATTTTCGCAATGGACGTGGTTTTGCCGACACCGTTGACGCCGATGACCAGCACGACGGCAGGGGAGGTGGAGAGATTCAGAGGCTCTCCGTCCCCGATCATGTCAGCGAGGATCCGCATCAATGCACGGCGTGCCTCCTCCGGCTCGGTAATCCGTTCGCTGCGTACGGTGTCCTGCAGGCGCTCCAGAATTTCCTCCGTTGTGCTGACACCGACATCGGAGGTGATGAGGATCTCCTCCAGCTCTTCATAAAGCTCGTCGTCGATGGTGGTATACCGGGAAAACAGGGAGGTGACCTGCTTGAATACCGTATCCTTGGTCTTCTTCAGACCTTCCTTCAGTTTTTCAAAAAATCCCATTTGAATTCCTTTATCCGTTCAGTTTTTCCTGGAACTTGGAGATATCGTCTGCGCTGATGGACCGCACCGTAGAGATTCCGCGTTCCACCATGGTGACAACGTAGAGGCGGTCAGCGACCTCCATCGTACCGCGTCTGTGTGTAATAACGATGTATTGCGTTTGGGCAGTATTGCGATGCAGATAATCTGCGAATTTGTAAACGTTGACCTCGTCCAGTGCTG
>JAGBZV010000239.1 GCA_017628075.1 Clostridia bacterium | reverse complement strand
TGTGAAGGAGGTGAATCGATTTGCCGAATATTAAGTCCGCAAAGAAGCGCGTTCTCGTTACTGATGCAAAGACCCTGCAGAACCAGATGTTCAAGACTTCTCTCAAGACCTCGATCAAGAAGTACGAAGCTGCTCTCGCAGCCGGTGATAAGGAGCTCGCAAGCGAAACCTACAAGGCTGCTGTCAAGAAGATTGACAAGGCTGTTGCAAAGGGTATTCTTCACAAGAACAACGCTGCAAGAAAGAAGAGCCAGTTTACTGCAAAGCTCAACGCACTTGCATAATGTAACAGTAGTATCGCAAAACAAAGATCGCCAATCGGCGGTCTTTTTTGTTTTGAAAACCACACTGTTCCCCATCTCCCCATGCTTTTTGTAAGAATTTTCATAAAAAATCACAAGCATTTCACAAAACCGTAATGATTGTGCGTTATACTATATTAAGAAGGCAAATTCCCACTACCCAAAACAGAAATGAAAGGATCTATCATTGTGCTAAGTCTGAAAAACATCACGAAGACCTATACCGTCGGAGACAGCACAGTTCATGCGCTTGACGGAGTCTCGATCGACTTCCGTCAGCATGAGCTTGTTTCCATCCTCGGCCCCAGCGGCTGCGGAAAGACAACAATGCTCAATATCATCGGTGGACTTGACCAATACACAAGCGGCGATCTCGTTATCTCGGGCCGTTCCACAAAGGAATACCGTGACGGAGATTGGGACACCTACCGCAACCACTCTGTCGGCTTCGTTTTCCAGAGCTATAATCTGATTCCCCACCAAACCGTTCTTTCCAACGTCGAGCTCGCGCTGACGCTCTCCGGTGTTTCCAAGGCAGAGCGCCGCCGCCGTGCCATTGCGGCGCTGGAGCGCGTCGGTCTTAGCGATCAACTCAAGAAAAAGCCCAATCAGATGTCAGGCGGTCAGATGCAGCGCGTTGCAATTGCCCGTGCCCTGGTCAACGATCCGGAGATCCTTCTGGCAGATGAGCCCACGGGCGCTCTTGATTCCGAAACCAGCGTGCAGATCATGGATATCCTGCGTGAGATCTCCGGTGATAAGCTCATCATCATGGTCACCCACAATCCCGAGCTCGCAGAGGAATACTCCTCCCGCATCGTCCGTCTGCTTGACGGCCGCATCATCGGTGACACCGCACCCTATACCCCCGAGCCCACACAGACGCCCACGCAGACCGCGCAGACGCCTGCACAGCCCGCACAGAAGCCTGCCAAAAAGAAAACGAGCAAGCCGCAAGGCAAGCCCTCCATGAGCTTTTTAACGGCACTTGCGCTGTCCATGAACAACCTTATGACCAAACGCGGCAGAACGATTCTGACAAGCGTTGCAGGATCCATCGGTATCATTGGCATTGCATTGATCCTCTCCATTTCCACAGGCGTACAGGCGTATATCGACCGCGTACAGGAGGATACGCTTTCCTCCTACCCCATCACCATCCAGGCAGAGTCCGTCGATATGACGAGCCTCGTCCTGTCACTGATGAACGCCTCGCCAAACAATTCTGACAAGGGCGAGATAAGCGATGCGCCTCTGCCCGACCGCGTATACACAAGCCCCATCCTCTACGATCTGATGAACGCACTCAATCACGTGGATACCAACGTCAACAACTTAAGCGCGTTCATGCAGCACATCGAATCAAACACAGCATTCGCTGAAGTGCTGTCCTCCATCAAATACAATTATGCAGTAGATATGAATATCTACACCGCAGATCCGACCGGAAAGATCATCCTCTGCAATACCGAGGAGCTGATCGCCGATATTTATAAGATGCCCGACGAGCAGCAGCAGGGCATGGATATGATGATGGGAGGCACCAGTGCCTTTTCAACCATGCAGACGTGGAACGAAATGCTGCCCGGAGAAGGCAATGCACTGATTTCGGACATCTTCCAGACGCAGTACGACCTCGTACACGGCACGTGGCCGCAGGCATATAACGAAGTCGTCCTCTTTATTTCCGAGCGCAACGAGGTCAGCGATCTCACGCTGTACACCCTCGGTCTGAAAACCTCCGAGGAAATTCGTGAGATCATCGAGGCGTCCTTCTACGGCAAGGACATCGAAACGGACAATCTCGCATCCTGGAGCTACGAGGAGATCTGCGGCAAGGAGTTCCGCCTCATTCTGACCTCCGATCGTTATCAGAAAAACACAGATGGCACATACCTTGATCTCTCCGACTCCTCTGCCGGTCTGGAATTCCTCTTTGAATCCGATCGCGCAATCCCCCTCAAGATCGTCGGTATTGCAAGACCGAATCCCGACGCGGTATCATCCATGATCTCAAACGGCATTGGCTACACCGCCGCGCTGACGCGCCACGTCATTACCTCTACCGCAAATACAGAGCTTGTCCGTGATCAGCTTGCCGATCCCACGAGAGATGCCATCACCGGCCTTCCCTTCAAGACTGAGGAGGCGGAAAATCTCACCGATGCGGAAAAGGCAGATCGCGTCCGTGCATACTTTGCATCCCTCAGCCCCGCTGAAAAGGCAGCACTCTATACGCAGATCATGTCCGTTCCGGATGCAGAATTCCTTGAGAACGCCGCACAGCAGTTCCTTGCGACCACGGACCGCGCGACGATCGTGGAAATGATGATCCGTGCGTATTCCGAGGAAATGGGAATGGAGGACACCTCCGCCATTCGCTCGTATATCGAGAGCATGGACGACGAAACGCTGTTCTCGTATGCCGCAGAAGCCGCAAAAAAGCAAGCAGCGATGCAGTACGCCGCAGAGGTACAGGCACAGCTGGGCGCTCTTTCCACGGATCAGCTCGCGTCTATGCTTGATACCACCCCCTTCACCGATGCACAGTACGCACAATTTTTCGAGGAATATCTCCCCGCCGCATTCTCCGATACCACATACGAGGAGAATTTGAAGAAGATCGGCTATATCACCCTCGATAAGCCCTCCTCGATCCTCTTGTACGCATCCACCTTTGAGGCAAAGGATGCAATCGCAGAGCTGATCTCCACTTACAACGACAGCGTAGACGATGCAGATAAGATCGAATATACCGACTACGTCGCACTCATGATGTCCTCGATCACCACCGTCATTAACGCTATCTCTTACGTGCTGATCGCCTTCGTTGCAATTTCCCTGGTCGTTTCCTCCATCATGATAGGTATTATCACCTATATCTCCGTCTTGGAGCGTACGAAGGAAATCGGTATTCTGCGTGCGATCGGAGCATCCAAACGAGATATCTCCCGCGTCTTCAACGCAGAAACGCTGATCGTAGGCTTCTGCGCAGGTGCGATCGGTATCGGTATCACCCTGCTGCTCATCATCCCCATCAACGCCATCGTGCACACATTGACAGGGATCCTGATTCTCAACGCCTTCCTGCCGCCCGTAGCAGCAATCATTCTCGTGGGTATCTCCATGTTTCTGACGTTCGTCGCAGGACTGATTCCTTCCGGCATCGCAGCAAAGAAGGACCCCGTTGAAGCACTTCGTTCAGAATAATCCCATCGCAAATCCCAAAAGGCACACGGATACACGCAGCACCAAAGCCCCTCTCACGAGGGGCTTTCCCTTTTCAATCATATCTGTATATGCTCCCGC
>JAGBZV010000025.1 GCA_017628075.1 Clostridia bacterium | reverse complement strand
TGGTGCAAGCGCTTGAAACACCTCGCGTGAAACTGCAATTATTCTGCGGATTCGTTGTTTGCGGGCGTTTCGTCGATCGGATCGTCGTAAATGCCGCAGGCCTTTGCGATTGCGGAGGGCTCCTCCTTCTCGCGCTTCAGACCGCTCATGGAGTTTTCCAGATCGAAGTAGTAGCTTTCTACGCTGTCCTTTTTCACGGGCTTCTGGTAGGTGCGCTCGCCCGTGGGCTTGGGGTTGACGTAGTAGGGCTTCTTGCGGGAGGGCTTGGAGGGTGCCTTGGGCGGCTCGTTTGCCGCAGCGGCCTCCTTTTCTGCCTTTGCGCGCTCGAAGATTTCTGCGTTTGCAGCCGCAGCTGCTTCCTCAGCCTCGCGGTCTACGGTCTTGAGTGGACGGTTGGGCTTTTCAGCGACGTACTCCTCGCGTGCGCCTCTGCCGCCTCTGCCGCGTCCGCGTCCGCGTCCGTTGCGATCGCCGCCTCTGCCGCCGCGCTCGGACTTCTTTGCGGGGCGCTCTTCCTTCTCCGTGCTCAGAGCTGTCTCCATAGCCTCCTTGCTCTCAGCACCCTCGCTTGCTGCTGTCAAAAACAGCACGATGCGGCGGTTGTTCTCGGTGCCGATGGAGTTGGTGGAAACGCCCTCGATGCTCTGCACCTCAGAATGAATGATGCGGCGCTCGTAGGGATTCATGGGCTCCAGCGTGATAGCCTTCTTGTACTTGAGGACCTTTTCTGCCATACGCTTTGCGAGCTGGCGCAGGGTATCCTCGCGCTTTGCGCGGTAGTTTTCCACGTCAAGCGTGATTTTGGTGTAGCAGCGATCCTCGTCCTCCTTGCGGTTTGCCGCAAGGTTTGCAAGATACTGGATGGCATCCAGCGTGTCGCCGTGATGGCCGATGAGCACGCCTGCGTTTTCACCCTCGACGGTAATCAGCTTCTCGCCGTCCTTGGTGTCGGACATGGAAACGGAAGCATCCAGCTCCATGTCTGCGAGCAGCGTTTTGATGAAGGCCAGCGCGACCTCATCGGGCTTTTCAACGTAGGTTACGCGGACCTTTGCGGGGGAAGCACCGAGTCCGAACAGACCTTTTTTTGCTTCCTCCAGAATTTCGTACGTGACAGCGGAAACGTCAACGCCGAGCTTTGCCGCGCCCTGCGCGATGGCGGCTTCAGACGTTTTCGCCTGTTCAATGATTTCTCTTTTCATTGCGGTTTACTTCCTTATGATACTGTGGATTACTTGTTGCGGTTATCGTCCTGAAGCGGTGCGAATTCTACGGGGCCGTCCTTCGGTGAAGCCTCTGCTTTGTCTGCGGCTGTCTCCGGCACATCGGGCTCAACGTCGTAGCGGGTGGGAGCGGCTGTGCCCTTTGCGGGGGTCTTGGGATAGTCGTCGTCATCGATGTGATGCAGAGAGCGCTTCTTTTCACCGGTAGAGCTGCTGCTTGCGGCCTTCTTTTCCTTCTTGGACTGATTTGCGGCCTTCATTGCCTCCTTGATCTCCTCATCCGTGAACTTGGGATAGGGATACATCTTGGAGAGCAGATAGGACTGCAGGACACCGAGGACATTCTGGAAGATCCAGTAAACGCCGAGTGCGGCGGGGAGCTTGAACGCCATGTAGAAGATCATCAGCGGCATGGTGATCTCCATGATCCTCATGGAGGAATTCATCTGTGCCTGCTGCTCCGGTGCCTGATAGGTGAATTTTCTTGTGATCTTGGTAGATGCCCACGTCGTCACGAGGTTGAGAACCGGGATAGCAAGCAGCGCGTTGAGCGCGAGCTTGGGCGTTTCGGAAAGATCCAAGGTGCCACCGAACACCGTCATGTTCGGCAGGCTGTTGTTGAGAATGTTCTCAATGGATGCGCCGAGCTCTGCGGTATACCCCTCAATCTGCGGAAGCACCTCTATGATGCGGGAAATGCCGAGCGCGGTAATGTCGTGCAGCATCTGGATCTGGTTGCCCGTATAGGTTTCTGCCTCGCTGAGGAGCTTGATGGCCTCCTTGAGCAGAGAGATGCCCTCGGCGGACATACCGCACAGATACGTGAGAGGTCCGTAGACGATCTGATAGATGGCCCAAACAACGAGAAGCTGCAGGAGCATCGGCAGACAACCGCCGGCCGGGTTGTAGTTCTCGTTCTGGTACAGCGTCATGATCTCGTTCTGCATCTTCTGTTGCGTTGCCTGGTCGGTACGGCCTGCGTACTTTGCACGGATGGCCATTTCCTTGGGACGCAGGGACGCCTGCTTGACCATGTTCTTCTGCTGCTTGACGCCGACGGGGAAGAGCACGATCTTGACGACGATCGCAAAGAAGAGAAGGGCGATCATGTAGTTATCCGTCAGCGAATAGAAAAAGCGGATCACCCAGCTGAACGGAATGTTGATAAGATCAAATAAGCCTTGCATAGTAGTCTTTTTTCCTTTCTTTATCGGAAAAAAATGTGGGGGCGATGCACCGGGCCGTTTTTATACCCGCATCGGGTGGGGTATCATTGGCCGGGCGGAGCGGACTCCTCCGGAAGGAACGGGAGGCGGTGCAGGGGTAGGATACGTTGTGCGGATATTCTGTCCGGGCGGGATTTATGCGGGAATACGGGATCGTATCCCCCGCGTGAAAACGGCTGACAGCGCAATAGACGCCAAGCTGTCATGCAGCCCCCTCTGATCAAACCCCATTCCTCAAATGCCCTGATTGCATAAGCGGAGCAGCTTGGATAAAAGCGGCAGGTGGGTTTCCCTTTCAGCGGTGACAGAAATTTCCTGTAAAACGAAATGAGTATGATGCAAATACGGCGCATGGATCGGGCCTCCGGCCGGCGGTGGAAGCGCCTCTGCGCTGCCTCCTCCGGACTTATTTTTTAGGACGCGGTGGCTGTGCGGCTTCCTTTGGCGGAAACGGCATTCCTTCAAGCATTCCGAGCTTTCGGAACGCATAATTCAAATCTCGCCGGATATCGGCGGACGATGCGCTGACGGCGGCATCGCGGGCGACCAGAACGACGAGAAAGCCCGTCTTCAGCGGGGTTTCCGTATCGAGTGCGCGGAAGCCCTCACGCAAAATCCGCTTGACGCGGCTGCGCACGACGGCTCCTCCGAGCTTTTTGGTCACCGTCAGACCGACGCGGTTCACGCGCTTGTTCTGCGGATGTGCCTTCTGCAGGCGAGCAGCCGCATAATCGCGCAGACAATATACGACGACGGTTTTGGAAACCGCCTTCATGCCGCGCGCATAGGTCTTCTGATACAAATGGTTTTCGCCGATGGCTCTGTACTTCATATCGTTGTTTTGTGTTGTGTGTCCGGATTCCGCTCTGCTTCTCTTGCGGTGGATCCGCGTGCACGTTCGTGTTGTGGTATCGTTTTGTGTGCGGTCAGCTCCACGCGCACCGATCCAAAAAGGAAAGCCTATGACTTGCGGCACAGGCTTCACAGGTTTGTGATCTTAAAACGCGGGGTGGGACAGCACGATGGATCAATAGGTCAGCTTTGCTCTGCCCTTTGCACGTCTTCTCTTCAGGACCTTTCTGCCATTGGCAGTAGCCATTCTCTTTCTGAAGCCGTGTTCGACCTTTCTCTGGCGCTTCTTAGGCTGGTATGTTCTCTTCATGCGGTTGCACCTCCCTCAAAGATAGGAATTGGAATCTATCCGTTGTAAATTTGATTTGTTTGAAGCAGTTTTGTCGTATCCCGATGGATTCGCATCATACGACACCATATATTATACACTTTTTTGGTACCTCTTGTCAAGAGTTTTTCAAAAAAATTTATATGTTTTTAATAATTTTTACCTATTTTTTCGAATTTTTGAGGCTTCCGATGCGTTCGGCGTATTGTTTTGCCGTCTGTTCGGTTTTGTTTTCCCCGAATTCATAATACACGGCGTTCGCAAGATCGTCGGGCAGATACTGCTGCGCGACGTAGTGATCCGGGAATGCGTGCGGGTAACGGTAGCCTCCTCCGTGTCCCATTTTCTGTGCGCCCTCGTAATGGGCATCGCGCAGATGCTCAGGGATCTTCTGTCCGCGTCCTGCCTGTACGTCGGCGGCGGCGCGCTCGTACGCCTCGTATGCGGAGTTGGACTTGGGGGCGGTGGCGAGCAGAACGGCGGCGTTGGCAAGTGGGATCCTTGCCTCGGGCAGACCGAGCTCCCTGGCGGAGGTCACGCACGCCTGTGTGATCGCGGCCGCCATCGGATAGGCGGCACCGACGTCCTCACTTGCGATGACGAGAAGCCTGCGGCACGCAGAAAAGAGATCTCCGCCGGAGAGCAGCTTGGCGAGATAGAACAGTGCTGCATCGGGGTCGGAGCCGCGAATGGATTTCTGCAGCGCGGACAGCGTGTCGTAGTGTGCGTCCCCATCGCGGTCGAAAACCGCCATGGAGGAGGGCATCAGCATCTCAAGCAGGGCGCGGTCAATGATCCCGTTCTCGGCGGTGTAATATGCGTTTTCCAACAGGCCGAGTGCTCTCCGCACGTCGCCTGCGCCTGCCTGTGCCACCGCAAGGAGGACGTCCTCTGACGCCGTCGTTTCGGTGCTGTTTTCACGGTTGAGCAGGGCAAGGCCGCGCCGAAGCGCGGGAACGGTCTGCTCCGGGCGCACCGCACGAAATTCGAACACGGAGCTTCGTGAGAGCAGTGCGTTGTAGACGTAAAAATACGGATTTTCGGTCGTGGAGGCGATGAGCGTAACGCGCCCGTCCTCTAAAAACTCAAGGAGTGACTGCTGCTGCTTTTTGTTGAAATATTGAATCTCGTCCAGGTACAGAAGCACGCCGCCCGAGCCAAACAGTCCGGTCGTCTGGCTCGTGACCTCGCGGATGTCGGAGAGCGAGGCGGTCGTTGCGTTCAGACGGCAGAGCGTTTTGTCGGATGCGGCAGCAATGATATTGGCCGCGGTCGTTTTTCCGGTACCGGGCGGACCGTAAAAGATCATGTTTGGCAGGAAGCCGGCTCCGACAATGCGGCGCAGAGCTCCCCTTTCACCGAGCAGGTGCTCCTGTCCGACCATATCGTCAAAGGTCGTCGGGCGGAGGCGGTCGGCAAGCGGATTCATGGCAATTACCGTGGCCATCGCGCAGGGCGAAGGCGTCCTTTCTTGAAAATCCGGGTGACTGCAGGAAATCAGCAGCAGCGGAGCAGGTCACCGCCGCAGCAATCGCACAGACAGTCTGCGCAGATCAGACCGGGGCAGATGGAGCAGGCGGAGCAGCCGGAGGCGGTATTGTAGGGCTTGCCCCACTGGTCTGCCGCGCCGCGGATGTTATGCAATGCTGCCTGATATTCGGTATTGCCGGGATCCATGTAGCAGGCGATCTCAAAATACTTCTGCGCATCGTGGTACCAGCCCCGCTGAAGCAGGGTGCAGCCGCGCAGATAGTTCCATTCCGCACCGCGCTCTCCCGTGGGAACGCTGTCAAGAAGGATGCTCGCCTCGGAAAAGCGGCTCGTGTTGATGAGCGTACGGACACGCGCAAGGGTTGCTGCCGCCGTGGTATAGGCAGTATGCTCACCTGCAGGGCCGGAGGCGGTGCCTCCGCGTGTCGAGGAGCGTGCGGCACGTTCCTTCTGGATCTGGTCGTACGCCTCGTTGATCTCCTTCATTTTTTCGCTTGCAAGATCAGCGAGATCAGAGCCGGCGTAGTTGTCCGGATGATACTTTCGCGCAAGTGTCCGGTATGCTTTTTTGATGTCTTCGTCCTTTGCGTCACGTGTAACGCCGAGGACCTTATACGGATCGGTCATGAATCAATGCTTCCTCTGTTATCTTCTGTATTTTTCTTTGCAGGTATACGCTCTCCCGTGCGCACGATGTCGGCGCTGCCTCGTGTTTTTCGTTTGGCGCCTGGGCTGTCCAAAACCTCGGATGCCATGTGCGGCATACCGAGCGTAAGGATATTTTCGATGCACGGCCACGTCGGATGGGTGTCGTATTCGTCGGCAAGGACGAGGGCGGAGGCCGCAGTGCGGCAGGACAGGAGCAGCGCGGATTCTATGCGGACGCGGTGTGCGGAAAGATATTCCGTCACTGAAATGCTCTCCTCCCGCGATTGCAGGACGAAGGGGTTGTAGGCGCCGCTTTTCTCATCACGGGGCGCGTCGTCAACGGCATCCAGGAGATAGATATACCGACCGACGGATTCACCGACCGACCGTGCAATGCGTGCCTCCCTGCTGTCAAGGCCGTGGGCAAACACCGCGCCGAGGAGCGTCGAAAACGGCTCTGCCGCCGCATCGGGTGAGGACTCACCCGCGCGCTCCAGTGCGGTCAGTGCGGCGAGCTGCTCTTCCAGGCACGTATCAAGGTCTGCAAACGCCGGAGCGCGGCGGAGCACCTTGCTCCGCATGGCGGCGGCAGGGGGAAGGAGCAGACGGCAGCCCAATCGGCGCAGGCCGCGCTCGTCGGAGATATGGTCAAGAAGACTGCGATAGGTTAGAAGTGCGGCTGCAAAGGCGGTGTCGGTCATGGCAGGGGATGGGCCGAGCATCTGGTGCTTGCGGAGGGGATTGACCGTACAGCGGCACGAACGTGCTTCGGGCATTTCACCGGTCAGGAGCATCCGCACCGCTGCAAGAAGCACAAAATCATAGCGAAGGGAGAAGGACAGAAGCGGGGATACCTGCCGCTCCATTTGGCGGCATACGCCGCAATAGGCCGCGCGATAAAACGCATGGTCGCGTACGCGCAGCTCCGGCGTATAGGGCCGGATATAACCGAACACAGCGTGCGCCTCCCTTCCATCGTTACTGCTATGGAATATATTGTATCATACGGGCATTGTGAGGTTTGGAATATGTTATGAATTTTTTGTAAACAATGCGGAAAAAAGCCCGAAAAAACGCCCATCTCCGGCGTTTTTTCAGAGATGGGCAAGGTGGCTCAGGCGTTTTCGGATACGGCATTCTCAAAGCGGCCGGAGAGGGCGCACAGAAGCCGCTCGACGGGCACGTACGGATCGATGGGAGAGGATTTGAGCTTGACGTCCGTTTCCTCGCAAAGCGCGGCGAGGCGGGACAGAGCCTCCGCGGAATACTTTGCGCAGGCGGAAACGGCAAGGCGCATGGGATACTCCGCCATGGAATACAGCTTCATGAGCTCCTCCTTGGAATATCCGTCTGCAAGCCCCGTTTTTATGCGGTACAGGGTGGTGATGTCGCCTGCGATCTGATAAAAGAGGACTCTTGCATCCACGCGCTCGTTTTTGCGGATGCGGTACACGCGCAGGATCGCATCCATGTCGCGGCTGTAGATGGCGTTGCGGAGGTCAAACTCTCCCGCCAGCTCCATTGCGGAGCAAACGTGCGGAATGTCCTCGGGAGAAACGGTGTTTCGTCCGTGTGCGTGCAGATAGCAGCACAGCTTCTGCATCTCGCCGGAAAGTGTCGTCATTTTATAACCAACGCGGGCGATCATAGAGGAGATCACCCCGGGATCTGCGTGAATGCCCTCGCTTGCGAGGTGCTTTCCGCACCAGGGAATCAGCTTCGTCTCTGTCTGAAGCGGAAACGGCACGATGTGCATACCGCTTTTTTCCAGCGCACGCCAAGCGGTGCCCTGCTCTGCCCGATAGACGGTTGTTGGAAACTCCTCCTCGGCGCACAGAATGGCGACCGTAACGTAGGGAAGCTCCTCAAGCCGTGCAATCACGGCGCAGAAATCGGCAAGCTCTGTCGCCTTCATGTCGATAAAACCGGGCTCGGAGATCTCGATGAGCTTGCCCTCGTTCATTACGGGGAGTCCCTCTGCCGCAGCGGAAAGGCGGTCGGCAAGCGATTCGTCCTCACCCATCGCCCCCTTGTCGCTTCCGCGGATGCGGATGTGGTCAAAGTAGCCCAGCTCCGGATCGGGAATCACCTTTTTGCGCAAGAGCGAAAGATAGTGGGCGGAGAGATAAGATTCCGGTCCGCAGAGCAGCCACGCACCGCCGGGTGTCTGCGGGGATTTCAAAAGGTCCTTGAGCGGTGCCAGACGGTCCGGCGCCTGCGGTTTTGCCATGGGTGGTGCTCCTTTCGTATCAGAATTCTTTGCGCTCCGAATCATATTTTACGCGATGGACGGCGACGCTTTCGACCACGCCGAGCAGCAGAAACAGACTCAGCACGGAGGAACCGCCGTAGGAAAGAAACGGCAGTGTCAGACCGATGACGGGAAGCAGTCCCATACACATACCAAGGTTTTCAAGCCCCTGAAAAATAAAGACTGCAGCGGCACCGATGCACAGATAGCTGCCCAGATAACCGCGCGCGCGTGATGCGATCCAAAGGATCCGGACAACCAGCGCGGCGTACAGAAGAAAGTAGATTGCGATGCCGACGCAGCCAAGCTCCTCTGCGAGGACGGCGAATATCATGTCGGTATGGCGCTTGGGCAGAGCAGACGCCACGGGACTTTGTGAGAGTGCGCCCTGCATATAGCCCATGCCCCACATCCCGCCGCCGGCAATGGCTTCCTTTGCACGCAGGACCTGATAGCCGAAGCCTTGCGGATCAGCCTCCGGCGAAAAGCCGACGAGAATACGCTGCTTCTGATAATACGACAGGCTGTCCCACAAAAACGGGCTTGCGCCGAGCACGAGCAGGGCTGAAATGAAAAAGTATCTCAGCCGGACGCCGGCGGAAAACATCATACAAAGGAAGATGAAAACGAATACGAGCGCGGAGCCTAGGTCACCCTGCAGAAGCACAAGACCGCAGATAACGCCGAAGTGCATACAGAGCAGGAACAAATGTCCGATCCTGTGCAGCTGCTGCCGCACGGCGGAAAGATGCACGGAAAACGTACAGATGAAGAACAGCTTTGCAAATTCCGAGGGCTGAATGCCGATGGGCAGAAACGAGAAGCGGATCCAGCTTTTGTTGGTTCCCTCACCCGTACCGATCACAAGCGTTGCCGCAAGGATGGCGCAGGTGCAGAGAAACAGCGGCACGGACAGCCTTTTCAGATAGCGCTCGTAATCGAGGGCAGAAAGGAGCAGCATTCCGCCGATGCCGAGCACGCAGGCGGTAAGCTGAATGAGGACGTAGTTTACACCCGCGTCCTCCATGACGGAGTGGACGGCGGATGCAATGACGACGATGCCGAAGCCTGCCATCAGGAGTGCGAGCACGGCGGTGGACGCATCCATGCGCGACAGGTGTGCGCGGAAGGCGTCGGAGGCGGACCGGGTGCGCTTTACGGGCTTTTTATTCATATACGGCTGAGCCTCCTTTCCTGCTTGGCAGACGCACGGCGGGCGGACTTCGGTCAGTTGAGCGTGTCGCTGTCTGCTTCTCCGCGTGTGATCTTGATGGTATACAGCGTTTCAAAGGCCTCGTTGACAAGGGTATCCACGTCGACCTTTGCCTCCTCGCGCTCGACCTTCCAAAGCACCGGCTTGGTGCGCGGATGGCGGGGGGTGAAGACGGTACAGCAATCCTCAAACGGCTCAATGGAAATATCAAACGTATCGATGGCGCGGGAGATTGCGATGATCTCCTCCTTATCCATGCCGATGCACGGACGGAATACGGGCATTTCGGCAAGCACGTTCGTTACGCCGAGTGCCTCCATCGTCTGCGATGCGACCTGTCCGAGGCTTTCGCCCGTGACGAGCGCCTGACATTTGTACGCATCGGCGGTCTTATTGGCAAGACGCATCATGAAGCGGCGGAGCAGAAGGGTGAAATAGTCCTCCTCGCAGTGCTCGTTGAGCGCCTCCTGGATCTTCGTGACGGAAATGACGTGCATATGGATCTCACCGCAGTACACGGACAGCTTCTTTGCCAGATCCACGACCTTTTCTCTTGCACGCTCCGAGGTGTAGGGGAAGGATTCGAAGTGCAGCGCTTCGATCTTGACGCCGCGCTTTGCCATCATGTAGCCTGCAACCGGGGAGTCGATGCCGCCGGAAAGCAGAAGCAGCGCACGGCCTGCAGAGCCGACGGGCATTCCGCCCGCGCCCTTATCCTGCCCTGCATGAATATACGCCGCGGTATCGCGGATTTCAACGCGGACGACGACATCGGGCTTATGGACGTTGACGCGCAGACGGGGGAGCGTTGAGAGGATCACGCCGCCGCAGGCCTCGCAGATCTCGGGCGAATTCAGCGCAAACGTTTTGTCCGAGCGCTTTGCCTCGACCTTGAAGGTCTTATACGCCGCGAGGGCGGTCGGTGCCCACGTGCGAAGCGCGAGGGAGATGGCGTCCATATCCTTCTCTACCTTGAGGGCGCGGCTGACGCCGACAAGACCGAAGATGCGGCGGACCTCGTTATACGCGCCGTCGATATCGAAGCAATCGGATTTGGGATCAATGGTGATGGTTGACTGAGAGGCGCGGACCTCACACGGACCGTACAGGTACATCCGCCGCTTGACCTCGCGGTTGAGCATGGATTCAAAAAATTTGCGGTTTGCACCCTTGAGTACGATTTCGCCGTATTTGCACAGAATGATTTCGTTCATATTGCGTGAATTCTCCTTGATTGGTATGCTTATGTGCGGCACTGTCCCGTGCCGTCAATGAGATATTTGATTGTTGTCAGCGCCGTGAGGCCCATAGGACCGCGCGCGTGCAGCTTCTGCGTTGAGATGCCGATCTCTGCGCCGAAGCCGAATTCCTCACCGTCGGTAAAGCGCGTGGAGGCGTTGACGTAAACGCACGCGGAATCAACGGCAAGCTGGAAGGCACGCGCGGCGTTGAGATCGCGCGTGACGATACATTCAGAGTGATGCGTACCGAAGCGATTGATATGGGAAACGGCCTCCTCCAGAGAGTCCACGACGCGCACGGCAAGAATATAATCGTCGTATTCGCACGCCCAGTCCTCCTCTGATGCGCAGAGGATTCCCTCCCATGCGGCACGTGTGCGCGCACAGCCGCGGATCTCAACAGGTGTGTGGAAGGACGCGATCGCATCTCTCAGCGCGCGGAAAAAGGGCTCCTGAACGGATGCGTGGACGAGAAGCGTTTCGATGGCGTTGCAGACGGAGGGGCGCTGCGTTTTGGCGTTCATCGTCAGGGAAACGGCCATCTCAATATCGGCACTCTCGTCAACGTACAGGTGACAGTTTCCGGCGCCCGTTTCGATGACCGGAACGCTTGCCTGCTCCACGACGGTACGGATGAGTCCCTTTCCGCCGCGCGGAATGAGTACGTCAATGCATTGCCGCATCTGCATCAGGGCGGCGGCGCTGTCGCGTGAGGTGTCCTCGATCAGGCAGATACAGTCCTCGGGAAGGCCCGCGGTGCGCAGCCCGGCACGCAGTGCGTACACGATGGCGCAGTTTGTGCGGATTGCCTCCTTGCCGCCGCGCAGGACGGCGGTATTTCCAGATTTGATACAGAGGCCGGCCGCGTCTGCCGTGACGTTGGGGCGCGCCTCGTATATGATGCCGACCGTGCCGAGCGGTACGCGGACACGGCGGATCTGCAGACCGTTGGGACGGGTGAAGACCTCTCCCTCTCCGATGGGATCGGGCAGAGCGGCGAGCGCTGCGAGTGCGTCCGCGATTGCGAGAAGGCGTGCCTGCGTCAGGCGCAGGCGGTCCTGCATCGGTGCGGATACACCGTTCTGCTCGGCATGGAGCATATCCTCTGCATTGGATTGGAGGATCTGCTCGCTGTGTGCGCACAATGCGTCGCGCATACACAACAGGGCGGTACGGCGCGTGTCACCGCTTGCTGCGGCGAGCACGGCGGACGCTGTTTTTGCGGCAGAGCACAGGGCTGAAACGGTTTTTTGAACGTCTGTCATTGTTGGGAGTCCTTTCTTGGGAGCGGTGGTCGGCTTGGGTGGGGATCATCTGGGAGCCCCGCTGCCGTCCGTCTTATAGACGGCGAAATCGGTGAGGATCATGACGCTGCGCTGCTCGGAGAGAACAGCGGTCGGCGTGATGACGGCGGTGCGCGCACCGCTCAGCGGATCCGTTTGGATGGCGGTGACCTCTCCGATGAGCAGTCCGCGCGGATAGAAGCTGTTGACGCCCGAGGTGCGGATGCGATCTCCGATCGCAATATCGGCATCGTCGGATAAATACGAGAGAACCAGCTTTCCTTCTCCGCGATAGAGGTACGAGCCCTCGGCAACGCCTTCTGCGCCCGAGCGCTCAACGTATGCGCCGACGGAGGAGGAGATCTCTGTGATCGGCTCGACGTGTGACCAGTTGACACCGACCTCGGTGATGCGGCCGATCACGCCGGCAGCGGTGATGACGGGATATCCGACGGCGGCACCGTCGCGCGTTCCCGCATTGAGTGTCAGCGTGCGCAGATAGCCGGAGGAATCGGAGGAAACGATCTCACATTTGAGGAATCGGTAGTCGTCGTTGTTTTCCTTCAGCGACAGAAAGTCGGAGAGAAATGCGTTTTCCTCCAGGGCCTGCTCTGCCTGCCTGATCTTGTCCTCCATGGAGGCAAGCTGGGCGCGCAGACGCTCGTTTTCCTCCTTGAGCGCGTCAAATTCTGTGAAGTATGCGGATAGACTGCGAATGTGATCTCCGACGTCTGCGGTCAGCGTACGGATCGGGGTGAGAAGGGTATTGAGTGCTGCACGGACGGGCTCCTCGCGGCCCGTGAGAATGAGTAGGGTGGGGATGCCCGCGCACAGAAGTGCACAGACAAGCACCGGAATAAACAGTTTCAGAAATGATCGTTTCATAATCGTTTATTTGGTTCGGAAGCGGATGATGCGATCGACATCGCCCGTGTATTCCAAGAGCCGCCCAAGAGCAATACAGATGCTTTTCATGGGGGATGCGTGGATCCTTTCGCATTATTGGTTGGAAGACTCGCACAGGGAATGTCCGAGGGCGGCGCGCAGCATTTCGTCCACGCGTACCAGCGGCAGGCCGACGACATTGTAATAGTCGCCGTCGATGCGCTCCACGAACAATCCGCCGCGCTCCTGGATGCCGTACGCTCCGGCCTTGTCCATCGGAGCATTTGAGGCAACGTACGAGGCGATCATCGTATCGGTCAGCTCACGGAAATATACGGCGGTGCGCTGAACGTCCACCGAGAGAGAGCCGTTTTCGCAAGGATCACCTATCACGACGGCGACACCGGTAAAGACCTCGTGGGCGCGTCCGGATAAAAGGCGGAGCATTCTTGCGGCGTCCGCCTTGTCTGTCGGCTTTTCGAGGATCTTGCCGTCACACACAACGACCGTATCGGCGGCGAGAATGACCGTGTCGGCGGGGATATCGCCGTGCAGACGCAGGATGTCGGCTGTGGCGCGCGCCTTGCGGCTGGCAAGGCCCATGACCAGCTCCTCGGGAGTGAAGGCGGAGCGGTCGCCGTCCTCACAGACCTCGGGTACGAGGATTTTTGGGGTAAGCCCCAGCATTTGCAGAAGCTCTCTGCGGCGGGGCGATTTGGATGCAAGGATCAGATTCATGTGTACTTTTTGAGAACGTGCCCCACCACCAGGCTGATAACGGTGCAGAGGATGACGGAAACGGAAAGATCAACGGACAGACCGAAGGTGAGCCGGATCACGGACAGATTGAGCACGAGCGGCGACTCCAGACCGAAGGACAGAGAATACGCAAGCCAGCCGAGTGCCGGAACGGAAGCGGAAACACGCGCCAAAAGCGTGCCGACCACAATGCCGATCAGGAGAAGAAACGTATAAAAGATCGTACGGCGCATCGCAATCAAACCCCCGTAGATCCAAAGCCGCCGCCGCCGCGCACGGTTTCATCCAGGTCGTCTGCCTCCGTCAGAGAGGCAAAGAGGACCGGAACGAAGACCATCTGCGCAAAGCGCTCGTCGGGCTGCATGAAATAATCCTCGTCGGAGGTGTTGTGTATAGAAACCATGACCTCGCCGCGGTAGTCGGAATCGACGACGCCTACGGCGTTGGAGGGGACGAGTCCCATTTTATGTGCAAGGCCGCTCCGCGCGAACAGAAGCGCGGCGATGTCCGTGCGCTCCGGTGCAATGGCAAACCCGCAGGGAACGCGGATACGGCTGTGTGCCGGGATGCACAGTACCTCGTCGATGGCGGCGTGCAGATCCATGCCGGCAGCGGTTTCGGAGGCGTAGGAGGGCAGGGTGACGGTGGGATGAAGGCGCTTGATCTTTACATTCAGCTTCATATAGAGCTCCTCGTTTTTTGGAATTAATCGTTGGAATCGGTTGAGGGGGGATGGGTATCGACGTCGATCTTGTCATGCTCGTGCGGGTCTTGGGGGATGTCTTCATCAAAAATGGCAGGTGTTATGGTTGGGTCGAATTCCGTGAATTCGTTGGATGCCTGAGAGAGCAATACGGTCGAGGGTGTGACGGGGATGATGGCGGTAAGCTCACATTGCTCCTCGTACACGTGCGCGTCGTTGTACGTAAGCGCAAGCGCACCGTCCGAAAGTGCGATGCGATAGATGAAATCGGTATCGTAAAAATACACGTACTGTCCGTCGGGAGAGAGGGGGAGGCTTGCAAGATCGGAGCCGCGTCCAAAGGAGTACAGACCGCCAAGGTCGATGTCGAGAGGCGCATCCGTGCACATATCCGAGAGATATGCGGTGTGGCTGTTTCCGTAGAGGACGTATCGGGTTCCGCGGACATAATGTGCGGACCACGCGCTGTCGGTTGGAATCTCATACGCCTGGGTGCGTACATCGCCGTCCAGACAATACCATTGCCGCGTAAGGTCGCCCTCGCTGTATGCGCGGAGCACGCGCGTATGGGGCTCATCCGTACCGCGGACGTACCATGCGGTGTCTGTCTTGAGATCCACAGCAAGCGTACGCTTTCCGCCGCTGCGCGTATATTCACACAGAGTACCGTCTGCACCGGCGTAGAGAAGCGCATTCCCGGAGGGATGCAGATCGAACAATGCTCTTATGTTGTCGTCGATGACGGTATAGCCGGCTTCATCGGCAAGATACAGCGTATCGTCCCAAAGCAGCACCGCCATCCCGCAGAATGTCCCCTGCAGACAGAGAATCTCCTTGCCGTCTGCCTCTGCCTGCGCTGCAAAATAGAGCGGTCCATCTGCCGTTTCCGCATAAGGCAAGGACAGGGGGCCAAGCGGCATCTGCAGGACCGCCGTGCGGACGGGGGTGGGGCGATACGTGCCATGCGCTTCCTCATACAGATAGGCATACGGGGGTGCGGATGGCAGAGAGAGCGGCTGTGCGGAGTCTGTATCCGCGCGCGGGTACGGATATCCGAGCAGTACGATCGTGCCATCTGCGGCTGTGTGCACGGAATATTCGCAGCTTCCGTCCGGCAGCGGTACGCCCGCTGTCCCAAAGCAGGAAACAAGCCATGCGCTCAGCGCAAAAAGCACGGTGATGAACAGGAGCCGCTTACAGGCGGCGATACGGCGGGAAGTTTTCATACGGTACGGAATGGCTGCCCTCCCTGTAGGCGCGGATCACGGCGGCTGCCTGTGCGCGCGTTTCTGTTGTGAAAAGATGATGGGTGAAATCGGCCCGAATACGCCGCAGCTCCTCTGCCCGGTCTGCCATATAGACAGGCTGTGCGTTGTGAATGAGGTTGCGGTGCGGATACGCCCGGGTTACGGGGAAGCGGAACTGCCTCCGGTCCTGAAGATACGAGATGGGGTGGCTGTCACAGAAGCGGCAGGGGTTGTCCGCGCTCGCGTGGGCGGGGGCGGGGGCGTTTCCGATCTGCTCTCGCAGGATACAGCGCTGCAGCGTCATCATGGGGAGCCTTCCGTACGTTACGGCACCGTGTGGAATACGGGTGCGGACGTCGCGCATCTGCGCCGCGGTCAGCTCCGGAGAGAGCAAAAGATCGGCAAGCGGTGCATTGGCGAGCGCGGCCGCTGTTTGTGCCGTCCATACGTTCAGCCGGTGGTCGCCGTGGAGGACGAAGCCGTGGGAGGATGCAAGCGCGATGTGGCCGACGTTGGAAACGAGCGCGTGGCACACGCCGGCGGCGCGCGCTTTGGCGAGCATGGCCCAAGCGTCTTCCCGTTCCGAGTCGAAGATGACGGGCGGAAGCTGGACGCCGTTTACCCCGCGTGATACGGCGCTTCTCGGATCGCGGCAAAACGCATCCAGCGGAAGATACAGGATATCGTAAGCGGCGGCCGCTTCGTCGGGAATACGGTCGCAGAACAAAAACGATGCCTGCCGCGCATAGGCGTATGGGGTATGCGGATGCTCCTGCATTGCCGATGCGGCACGGCAGACGGCATCGGCGTCGATTGCGGGGATGCTGCGGCGGGGCGTTTGCTTGAGCGTATTTTCAAGCTGCTCTGTGCAGGTACGCCGCATGGCGTTGAGTGCAGAGAGCGGGACGGTGATCCCATCGTCCATGACAATGGAGATCTGCCCGGCGAAAAAGGGCGTTGCACCGAGCTTGGAAAGATGGTGCTCCAAGTCGCTTCGTACGGCGGGACGGGTAATTGCCTGCTCCGGGATGGGGCCGGTGCTTGTGACCGATACGCCGCACGCGGATGCCGTGAGCGTCATCGGTGCATCTGCCGTACAGGTGAGGGTAAGCGCGCAGGGAATACGGCGCGGCACAGGACGTCCGGCGGTAACGGCCTTTTCGGCGCGTACGGTTGCGGCTTTGTCTGCCTCCGTGCGGATGCCGCGCATCTGCCGTCCGGTCGTGCCGCGGAAATATTGGTCGGTAAAAGCACCGCCGCGGGAAAACAGATCGATGAGCATCTGCATCTCCTGTGCGTCAGCGGCGCGCGCCTCGTCCAAAAGCCTGCGGTAAATGCGGACCACACCCTCCACGTATGCAGGGCTTTTCATGCGTCCCTCGATCTTGAGCGAGGCAGCACCGAGTGACAGGATCTGCGGAATGTGCGCGGCAAGGCAGTTGTCGCGCAGTGACAGCGGGAAATCGGATGCGTTTTCAGATGTCCTTGTCCCCGTCCTTTTCTGTGTGCCGCAATCGACGGAATACGGCAGACGGCAGGGCTGTGCGCACGCGCCGCGGTTGCCGCTTCTTCCTCCGACGAGGGAGGAAAACAGACAGCCGCCGGACTGCGACACGCACATTGCCCCATGAATGAACAGCTCGGTTTCGATGGGGGCATCGGCGCACAGCGTGCGGAGATCCTCAAAGGATAACTCTCTTGCAGCGACCATGCGGGAAAAGCCCAGCGATGCAAGAAAGCGCGCTGCATCGGTGTTGTGCCCGGCGCACTGTGTGCTGGCGTGCAGCTCCAGAGACGGGAAATACGTATGGATCAAGGACGCAAGGCCGAGGTCTGCACAGATGATGGCATCTGCGCCAAAACGGGCAAGGCGCTCTGCGTAACGGAGCACCTCGGGCATCTCTCTTTCGGTTGCGAGCGTATTGAGGGTGATGTTGGAGCGGACACCGTAAAACGCACAGGTGCGAATGGCGTCCTCCATTGCGGTGTCGTCAAAGTTGTCGGCGGACATCCGCGCATTGAAGCGGCTTCCGCCGAAATAGACGGCGTCTGCCCCTGCCCTGATTGCGGCATCAAGGGCGTCCCTGGTTCCTGCCGGCGCCAAAAGCTCCGGCTTTTTCGCTGCTTGCTCCGACATCTCAGAGGCTGTCTTCTGCGGTCAGCTTCTCGTTTTCAATACGCTGGATCTCTAAATCAAGGCGCAGAGATTCCATCTCGCGCTTGAGCTTGCCGTTTTCGGCCTCCAGACGTGCGTTTTTATCCGTCAGCTCCAGAAGCAGAAGCATCGCCGCATCCAGCTTGGACGAATAACGGGATGCCTGCAGGATCTCCTCCATTCGCTCAGAAACGGCGTTTGCCAATGCCTCGACGGCCTCCTGCTCGTAGTCGGTATGTACGCTGAGACTAAGACCGCTGATGGAAACGTTGCACTTGTTTTTCATGAACAATCCTTCCTTTTCTCTGATGGTTGCAGAATCGTATGTCTTTTTGTGGGTGTTTTTCCCGCAAAATCGGGTCTGTTTACGATTTCGGTCTTGCTTTTTTGCCGAAGATATTGTATAATGATATATCGGTACCGCAAACAGATCGTTCCTTTATTATTATACTACATTTCGTGCGGTATGAAAAGGCTTTTTGCGAAAAATTTTCAATTGATTCTTACATTTTTGTGCAGATGCGGCTGTGCTGCCGAAAAAACTCCGGATTTTCAGCGCCGTTGACATTTGCGCACTTTACGGAAGGGAGCGTGTCCCCCGGGGCACGGCAGTTATTATGATCGAACAAACCAAAAACGCATCCCGCATCGTTGTCAAGGTCGGCTCTTCCACGCTGACCTACGGCACGGGACTGATCCATCTTCGCCGCTTTGAGCGGCTTGTCAAGGTTCTCTCCGATCTGCGCAACGAAGGCAAGGAGATCGTGCTCGTTTCCTCCGGCGCCGTTTCTGCAGGAGCGGCCGTTCTCGGACTCGGCCACCATCCCGCAACGACGGAGGAGAAGCAGGCAACTGCCGCAGTCGGTCAGTCTGAGCTGATGCGGATGTACTCTGAGGAGTTTTCCAAATTCGGCCACACCGTGGCGCAGATTTTGATGACCAAGGACGTCATTGACACGCCCGTACGCCGCTCCAATGCGGAATCGACCTTCAAAACGCTGCTCTCCATGCACTGTATTCCCATCGTGAACGAAAACGACTCCGTTTCCTTTGAGGAGCTGAATTTTGGCGGAAACGATACGCTTTCTGCGTACGTCGCTCTCATTTGTGAGGCAGATCTGATCGTCAATATGTCCGATATCGACGGCTTTTACAACGCGGATCCGCGTACCGATCCGCAGGCGGAGCGTATTCCCGCGCTTGATCGCGTGGATGAGTCCGTCTACGCCATGGCGGGCGGTGCCGGTACACGCCGCGGCACGGGCGGTATGGTCGCAAAGCTTCGTGCGGCACAGATTGCCGAGCAGGCACATATCCCGATGATGATCGTCAACGGCGTGAATCCTGATGTATTATATGATATCGTCGAGGGAAAGACGGTTGGCACGATCATCTATAACCGTGAGGCGTAATGCGGCAGGGGAGCTGCGCATGACGGAGGGCCCCATCGGGGGCAAGATCGTTGCGTTTGCCATTCCCCTGTTTCTCGGAAATCTGTTTCAGCAGCTCTATAATACGGCGGACACCTTTATTGTCGGAAGATTGCTCGGTGACAGTGCACTTGCGGCGGTTTCCTCCTCCGGAAGCCTTCTGTTTCTGATCGTCGGCTTCTTTGGCGGAATTGCAATGGGAGCCGGCGTTGTCATGGCGCGGTATTTCGGCGCGGGAGATGACGACGGGCTTTGCACCGCGGCGCATACGACGCTGACGACGGCGCTGCTTGCAGGCGTGTTCCTTTCCGTGTTCGGTGCTGTCCTTGCACCGAAGATCCTGGTTCTCATGGATACCCCACCCCAGGTGCTTGCGCAGGCGGTTTCGTACGTCCGCATTTATTTTATCGGAGCACTCGGCATGGTGCTCTATAACGCCTGCATGGGCATTATGCAGGCAGTCGGAGATGCAAAGCATCCTTTATATTATCTGATCTTTTCCTCATGCCTGAACGTCGTTTTGGACGTCGTGTTCATCGCGGGCTTCCGGATGGGCGTCGGCGGTGCTGCCGTCGCAACGGTCATCGCACAGCTTTGCTCGGTCGGTCTTTGTCTGCTTCGTCTGATGCGCATTGACGCACCGTATCGCGTGCGTCTGTCCCACCTTGGGATCCGCCCGGATATGCTCGGCCGCATCGTCCGTTACGGTCTTCCGTCTGGCTTTTCCAATTCCGTCATTGCGCTGGCCAACGTGGTGGTGCAGTCCAATATCAACGCCTTTGGCGAGATGGCAATGGCAGGATGCGGCGCATATGCGAAAATCGAGGGCTTTGCATTTCTCCCGATCACCTGCTTTACCTCAGCGATCACCACCTTCGTCGGGCAGAACCTCGGCGCAGGAGAATATGCACGCACCCGCGCGGGTGCGCGCTTCGGTGTTTTGCTTTCCATGGCGATTGCAGAAGGGATCGGTATTTTGATCTTTCTTTTTGCACCCGTGCTGATCGGTGCGTTTGCGGGAGGGGAGGAGGCCATCGCGTTCGGTGCGGAAAAGGCGCGGACGTGTGCGCTGTTCTACTTCCTTTTGGCGGCGTCGCACTGCCTTGCCGCCGTTATGCGTGGCGCAGGACGCGCGGTCGTGCCGATGACGGTCATGCTGGTCTGCTGGTGTGTCATCCGCGTTACGGTGCTGACCGTCGTGACACCGATCGTTGATGATATCTGGATCGTCAACTGGGTATATCCGATCACATGGTCCCTGTCAACGCTCGTGCTCTGTTTGTACGTGCGATTCGCCAATTGGATGAATATGGGCAAAAGCACACCGTAAATTGAACGTTTGTTCTTGATTTTTTGATGAAATTATGGTATACTGATACGGAAGGAATGTATTACAAAAAGGAGGAACCACTATGGATGAGATGATCCGCGTGCCGAAACGGATTCTATCCACGCTTCTGACCTCGATTGCCGCAGGTGTGGTGCCGCGCGCCGGTGCCCCGTATATTGCGATCGGGCGGAGTGAGGAGATCGCGGCGCTGCTGTCCGATCTCGATTGCGTGGCAGAGGGCGCGGCGACGATGCGCTTTATCATCGGAAAATACGGCTCGGGAAAAAGCTTTCTTCTGCAGCTCATCCGCGGCTCGGCGCTGGACCGCGGCTTCGTCTGCGCGGACGCCGATCTGTCGCCGGAGCGCCGTATTTGCGGCGCAAAGGGTACGGGAATCGCGACGTACCGCGAGCTTCTGCGCAATCTTTCCTCCAAGGCATCCCCGGACGGCGGCGCGCTGAATCAGATCATCGCCCGATGGCTTTCCACCCTGCAGGCGGATATCGCCGCGCGCGGTGCACTTCCCGGCAGTGAGGCGTTTTGCAGTGCGCTGACCAGAGAGATTTTCTCCGTCACACGCGATATGGAGGGGGAGATCGGCGGCTTTGACTTTGCCGCCGTGCTTGGTGCATATTACCGTGCGTACAATGCCGACGACGAGGAGAAAAAAAGTGCGTGTATGCGCTGGCTTCGCGGTGAATATACCACGAAGACCGAGGCGCGCGCCGCGCTCGGTGTCGGCTCCATCATCGACGACGACAACTGGTACGATTATATCAAGCTATGGGCGGTCTTTTTCCGGCGCATTGGCTATCGCGGCTTCGTCGTAATGATCGATGAATGTGTCAATCTCTATAAAATTACCAACCGCATTTCCCGTGAGAACAACTACGAGAAGATCCTCTCCATGTTCAACGATACGCTGCAGGGAAAGGCGGAGGGACTCGCGCTTCTGCTTGGCGGAACGCCGCAGTTCCTTGAGGATACCCGCCGCGGCCTGTTCAGCTACGAGGCTCTGCGCTCCCGCCTTGCCGAGGGGCAGTTCAACGGGGTGGGTGCGGGCAATATCACCGCGTATAAGAATATGATCGGTCCCGTTATCCGTTTGCGCCGCCTTTCCGACGACGAGATGCTTGCGCTGATTGCGCGGATTGCCCGTCTGCACGGGCAGAATTACGGGTGGGACGTCCGTGTTACGACGGAGGATATGACTGCGTTTCTGCGGCTGTGCCTTGCACGTGCGGGCGCGGATGCCATGATTACGCCGCGTGAGATCATCCGGGATTTCTGTACGGTGCTCAATATTCTGCTTCAGAATCCCGATGCCTCGTTTGCCGACGTTGTCGGACAGGGCGTGGTTACCCTGCGGCACGCACCCGGTGCGGGCGAGGAGGAGGCTTCGTCAGAAGCCGATCCGGAGCCTGCCGGACAGGATAAGCCTGCGCAAAACGCAGCCGCGAATCCCGCTGTCCCGTATAAAGCCGATGATTTTGATTTTGATCTTGCCGATATTGATATCTGATCGATGAAAAAGGAATCTGAAAAAAAGAAAAAAGCGCGCGCGGCGGCAATTACAGCGGCACTGCGTGCGAGGTATCCCACCGCGGAATGTGCCCTGGAATACGGAGGCGATCCGTGGCGGCTGCTCGTGATGGGCAGACTGAGTGCGCAATGCACCGATGCAAGAGTGAATACGGTTTGCCGCACGCTGTTTTCCGTGTATCCCGACTGCAATGCGATGGCGGAAGCCGATCTTCCGACATTGGAGCGATTGGTTTACTCCTGCGGCGTGTATAAGGTCAAGGCGGCAAATATCCGTGATTTCTCCGTGATGCTGCGCGATTGCTACGCAGGATGCGTTCCTGATACGATGGAGGCGCTGCTGACGCTGCCCGGCGTCGGAAGAAAGATCGCCAATCTGATCCTCGGGGACGTCTATCATAAGCCTGCCATCGTTGCCGATACGCATTGCATCCGCATTTCCTGCAGACTCGGCTTATGCGAGAAGCGGGATCCCGTACACGTCGAAAAAACGCTCACTCCGCTGATTTCCCCGGAGGAATCTGCGGATTTCTGTCACCGTCTGGTCTGGTTTGGACGTGAGATCTGTACTGCACGCGCACCGCGGTGCGGAGAATGTCCGCTTCGCGCGGGGGGTCTGTGTCCGTCTGCCCACGTCGCGGATGACTGATAGGATCGGAGAGATATGAACATCCAAAGCGATACGAGAAAAAATTACCTATATAATGTCGTCTGCGAGCTTGTGACGACGTTGATCCCTCTGCTGACGATGCCCTACGTGACGCGCGTCCTGGGGAGAGGCGGCATGGGTGCGTATCAGTACGTTATGACGATCGCAAGCTATTTCGGCCTTTTTGCCAACTTCGGCGTTAAGGCGTACGGAAATCGCTGTATCGCGCAGGCAAAGGACGATCCGGATGCACGCAACCGCACGTTTTCCGGAATCTTTTATCAGCAGCTTATACTATCCTCCGTCGTGGGGGCGGCGTATATGGTATACGCGCTTCTTTGGGGCGGAGAGTACCGCGTGCTTTTTGCGATATTCGGCATCAATCTGGTGTCTGCAATGCTGGAGGTCACGTGGCTGTATTGGGGCATGGAATCCTTCCGCGCCGTCGCGCTTTGTACCATCGGTACGAAGGCGGCTGTTGCTGTGGGAATTTTTCTGCTCGTGCGCGATGCGGACGATCTGCCGATCTACGCGCTGCTCTGTTCACTTGGCGTGATTGCCGTACAGCTGTATCTGTGGTGCGGCGTGCATCGCTTCGTGCGCTTTGTGCGTGTGCCGTTTTCCGAGATCCGACAGCATTTCCTGCCGTGTCTGGCGCTTCTGATACCGATGCTGGCACCCACGCTTTACCGTTCTATGGATAAATTGATGCTGCAATCCCTGTCAGGGGCGGAGGCGGTCGGTCTGTACGGCGCGGCCGAGCAGCTTCAGACGTGTATGCTTGGGTTTATCACAGGACTCGGAGCGGTCATGCTTCCGCGCGTGTCGCATCTGCTCTCCCAGGGGCGGGAGCGGGATGCACACGGCTGTATCGGAGATTCGATGCAGTTTGAGGCGTTTATCGGGGGGGCGTTTGCCTGCGGAATTGCGGCCGTTGCTCCCGTGTTTGTTCCGTATTACTACGGAGATGCCTTTGCGGAGGCGGCGCGGCTGACGCTCGTGCTGTCACCGACGATCCTCTGTATTGCGCTGGCGGACGTAATCCGTGCGCAGTATATCATTCCGCATAAGCGTGACCGGATTTTCGTCGTATCGGTATTGGTCGGTGCGGCGGTCAATCTGATCTCCAACGCACTGTGTATTCCTGCATTTGCGCGTCACGCGGAGGCACTTGGCATGACGGCAGACGGCGCTGCGGCACTTGGCTCGATTCCTGGAACGCTGCTTGCAGAGGTCTCGGTGCTGGTCGTGCAGTACCTTTGGCTGCGCAGAGAGCTTCCGTTTCGGACGTACGCCGGAAGCTGCGTGCTCTTTCCCATAGCGGGAATTGTGATGCTGATCGCTGTGCGCGGGTTGGATGCCGTCCTTCGCGCGGCAGGCGTGACCGGGGCACCGGTGCTTCTTGCGGCGGAAATCGCCTTGGGCGGCGCGGTGTATCTTGGTATCACGGGTGTCTGGTATCTGTGCCGTCGGCGTGATACGCTGAAACGGTTATTGAAACGGTAAAAACAAGCGTCCCGCTTCGAATTGAAGCGGGACATATTCATTTATTACAGTATTACTAAAACAAAGAGCTGCTGCAATCACTGACATTCAAGTGTGCAACAGCTCTTTTAATTCGATGGATCACTTAGATCCTTTTCGTAGTACATTGGCGTAATCCTCCGTTTATGCTTCTCTTGTCTTGGCTGTAGGAAGTAACTGGAACATGGGCGTTGACCTCCGTTGTAATTGCGTTTAACGACCTATGTGAGAGAGAAATGATTTAACTCACACGGTGAAACGCTGTGTGCGGCGCGCGGATGATCTCAAGTGTGCATTGGCGGAATCCTCCCATTATGCTTCTTTGGTGCGGATGCGTGCTCTCTGCATGGATTTCATGCTTCATCGATCCTTTCCTTGGGATAAGATTTTCACTTTTTGCGGGTGTGCTTTGCAATCATCTGTACATTGGCGTAATCCTCATGACGTAAAGGTCGTTTTTTCCGATGATAGAAGGAGCTGTCAAGTGCGCTCTCTTCTATGGGGATGTGAGGAAAAGTGCTTTGTTTGCTCTGCCTTTCGGCGGAGCACCGTCGGTATCCGTGTTCCGGTCCGGTTGGGTTTCGATCCTCTGATGCGCCTCGTTCTGTCCGCTTTCATTTAATCCGTAACTCGGATGGGGTTGGGACTCAGTGCGATTCGGATCGATATCCGCTTGGCTCGCTATACGGTAATTGACGGTCGTTCAGTTTCCTTTCGGAATCAAACTTACGTGTTCTTTGGCGTAATCCTCCGTGTTCTGTGGGTGGATAATCGTTTTTGTCCGTTTCCTTTCGGAATTAAGCTT
>JAGBZV010000238.1 GCA_017628075.1 Clostridia bacterium | reverse complement strand
GCGGCAGGGGAAGGAGTCGGTCTCGTTGTGCCGGTTGTTTGTTCGTTCATATTCGGTTCCTTGCTGGTAGGCATTGATTGTTTTCGACGGATATTTGGATGCGCTATATATAATATATAGTATAACAGATTTTTTTAAAAAAGGCAAGATAAAACGGAAATTTCTATTAGAAATTCACGACAAATTCAGAGATTCTTTACGTATTGGATGGAATTTCCGGAATTCTGAAAAAGCGGAGCGCATTTTCTCGTGTCCGATCACATACGTCCTCCTCGGAGATGCCGCGGATGGCTGCAATGCGTGCTGCAGTATGGGTGAGATATCCGGAATGGTTCACCTTTCCTCGGTGTGGCTCGGGGGTAAGATACGGGCAATCCGTTTCGATCAGCAGGGAATCCATGGGGAGCGCAGATACGACCTCGACAAGCTGCCGTGCGTTTTTGAACGTAACGACACCGGAAACCGAGATCATCCAGCCGCGCGAAACGAGCTGTCTGGCCATTTCCGCCGAGCCGGAATAGCTGTGCAGAACGCCGCGTACGCCGGGGTGTTGTGCGATCATATCCATGACGGCACCGTGTGCCTCACGGTCATGGATGATGACGGGGAGATCCTTTTTCCGGGCAAGCTGCATTTGTGCGGAGAACCAGATTTCCTGGATGGAGCGCGGGACGTCGTCGTAGTGGAAATCATAACCGATTTCACCGATGGCAACGACCTTTGAATGATCTGCCAGGGCAGAGATTCTGTCAAGAATTGCGTCCATCTCCTCGTGGTTGTGCGGCGTCGGACAGGAGCTTGGGTGCATACCGACCGCAGCGTACATTCCGGGATACTGCTCGGCAAGCGCAATTGCTGCCATAGAATGCGGAATATCTGTGCCAACGTTGAGAATATGGGAAATCTGTGTGGAAAAGAGTGTATCAAGCAGGGTGGTGACAGGGGGGAGATTGGACGTTGGCTGATTGAAGCGGGTATCGTGATAATGGGCGTGTGTATCAAAAATTTTATGCTGTGTGTTCATGAGTGTAAGATTCAAAGAAGGGGAACCGTAGGACGATTCCCCTTATGTTGTGGGTGGAATTAATGGATTCTTGTACCAAGCGGCATGGAGTCGGGAAGGAATACGACCTCAATATGATCGCCCTCTCCGCCGGCAAGGATCATACCGCGGGACTCAACGCCGCGCAGCTTTGCGGGAGCGAGGTTGGCAACCATCATGACCTTGCGGCCGATCAGATCCTCGGGCTTGTAGCACTTGGCAATGCCAGAAACGACCTGGCGCGTTTCGTTGCCGAGATCAAGCTGCAGGCAGAGCAGCTTATCGGACTTCGGAACGGGAGCGCACGCGGTGACGAGTGCACAGCGCAGATCTCCGGTCATGAACTGATCGAAGGTGATCTCGTCAGCGATGGGTGCAATGGCAGCAGCAGGGGTGTCCTTTGCTTTGATTGCTTCGTTTGCAGCACTTGCAGCGCGTGCGTTTTCAGCCTGTTCAGCTTCGATGTGCTCCATCATCTTCTTTTCGTCGATACGGGCAAACAGCACGGCTGGATCACCGACGGTATTGCCGTGAACGAGGCCGCCCCAGACGTATTCGCGGTTGTCCGTGCCGATATGTGTGAAGATGGC
>JAGBZV010000237.1 GCA_017628075.1 Clostridia bacterium | reverse complement strand
TTCATACCGACGACATTGAAATGGCGGGCTTCGGATGCGCACAGGTCGTATTATACGGCATGACGGAGGACGGCTTTGTGCTCGAGCACCATCCCGTGTTCCCGACTCTGCGCACCCGCCCCAACAATACCCATGCATCGTACCAGATGCAGATCCCAAAAGAAAAGCTGCCGCGTCTGACCGTCGGCGGCGAGGTGATCACCGAAACGCTCGTCCGCGCAGAGCTGGACGGCACGCTGACACTCATCACGACCGCAAACGAGGGCACGCTGGCTCTGACGCACAGCTGCTATCCGTCCGCGGATAAGCGTCTGTGCTTTGAACGCATCACCGTCAGAAATACCTCCGACGCTCCCATTTCCCTTGATATCACCGCTCCCTGCCGCACGCTCGGCCGTGATATGGGACCGATGGGCATCAACCTCATCGAATATTCGACCGATTTTGCGCCTGTCACACTCGATGCCGGCGCAGAATACACCTATTCCATTGCCATCTCGGGCAGAGTTGCCAACGAAGCGCGCCCGACAGAGCATGCAGACGACGCACGGCGCGACCGTATGAACACCGTCCGCCGACTGACAGAGCCGATGCAGCTCGACACGGGCAACGCGGTCCTTGATACGATGTTCCGCTTCGCCAAGCTGCGTGCGGGCGAGAGCATTTTCGATACGCGCTTTGGCTGCGGAAGACTGCACGGTCCGGGCGGCTTCAGCTATTACGCCGCAACATGGTGCAATGACCAGGTCGAATACGCAGGTCCGTACTTTGCGTATACGGGCGACCCTGTCCTGCTCGACGCCGCCATGAACGCTTACCGCATGTATATCCCGTTCATGTGCGAGGATTATCTGCCCATTCCCTCCTCCGTCATCGCCGAGGGCGTCGACTTCTGGAACGGCGCGGGCGACCGGGGTGACGCGGCAATGTACCTCTACGGTGCATCGCGTTACGCCCTGACGACAGGTGACCGCAAAATCGCAGAAGAGCTGCTGTCCGCCATCGAATGGTGCGCGGAATACTGCGAACGACAGAAAAACGCCGCGGGCGTCATCGCCTCCGACTCCGATGAGCTGGAGGGCAGATTCCCCGCGGGGGATGCCAACCTCTGTACCTCCACGCTGACATACGCGGGTCTGCTCGGTCTTGCCGCGCTGGAGCGTACCTTTGACCGCGCGGACAAAGCCGAGGTATACGAATCACGTGCCGTCAGCCTTGCCGCCGCAATCGAGGCGCACTTCGGCCATAACCTGCACGGCATCGATACCTACCGCTATTACGAGGGCTGCGAAAAGCTGCGCTCGTGGATCTGCATGCCTCTGTGCGTCGGACTTTATGACCGCGCCCATGCAACGGCAGAGGCACTCTGCACCGAATACCTGATGAAGCCCGAAGGATTCTTAACGGAAGAAGGCAGCGTGACCATCTGGGACCGCTCGACCCTGTACGCCCTGCGCGGTATTTTTGCGGCAGGCGAAACAGAGACCGCACTCGATCTGCTTCTGCGCTACTCAGATAACCGTCTGCGCGGAGAACGCGTACCGTATGCCGTCGAGGCGTATCCCGAAGGTGGACGCAGACAGCTGTCGGGCGAATCGGCGCTGTACTGCAAGATTGTCACCGAGGGCATTCTGTGCATGATCCCGACCGGTCTGCATTCCTTTACCGTCAAGCCCACACTTCCCGCAGGTCTTGACCACCTGTACTTAAAAAACATCTGCGCACACGGCGCCGTGTTTGACGTTCTGCTTGAGAGGGACGGCTGGCGCGTGGTATCTGCGGACGGAACGGAGCTCGGACGCGGCGAAAACGGCATGCAGTGCGAGATCCGCATCTGATTTCCCTCATTCTATTTCTTTGTAACCCCGGAGAATCATTTTTGTATGCAAGCAACACAACTTGGCGAAACGCCGAGACAACAATTCCTGCGCGGTCTGCGTGACGGCGTGCCGATCGGACTGGGGTATCTGTCCGTATCGTTCGCGTTCGGCATCACCGCAGTTTCGCGCGGGGTCCCCGCCTGGATCGCGCTTCTGATCTCCATGACCAATATGACCTCGGCGGGACAGCTTGC
>JAGBZV010000236.1 GCA_017628075.1 Clostridia bacterium | reverse complement strand
TGAGGAGTATGTTTCGTTTATTTCAAACACCTCATCTACCGCTAACGCGGTCCCCCTTCCCCCACTGAGGAAGGCCGTTCACTTTTACCTCTAATTTTTGCAGAGCCACCGATTGTTCTTTTTTGTTGCAGGATTTCAAAATCTCTCCTCTTTTCTAACGCTTTACACAAATTGTTGCAGATTTGCGCAGAATATGGATATACTATTACAGAAATCACGTGCACCGTCCGGACGAGCCTGCTTTCAGTCTGTTTTTTATTCTTGGTACATCCTCTCAACCGCACGAGGCGTTTCTTCGATTCTTGTCGATTTCCATAGAATTATTTGTTTTTCATAATTTAATCGCAAGATAGCAATGTGCCCTTGTGCATATCGCTGTTTCACGTGAAACAAGATAGCAGCGGCGCAGGTATGACAACGCACCCCGCCGCAAGCCATGATGCCACTTCACCAAAAGAACACAAACAAGGTCGTCGCGCCGCGTCTTTGGTAAAAACCTCCGCCCACGCCGTTGTCTTCACGGAAATATCACGCAATAACCTTGACTTTTTCCCACAAACATGGTATCATATAGAAAATGACCCGAAAGGACAACCCCATACCCCCATGAACGTATGTATCATCGCCGATTTTGAATGGTGTGTGACACCGTACCCCACCGGCGACCGTTTTCAGTACTTCAATGAAATCGTATCCGTCGGAGCCGTCCGCATCGATGAAGCTGGCAAAATTCTCGACCGATTTTACGCGCTGATCCGGCCCGAAGCACCGGCGTATCTGCATCCTGTGATCCTGTCCGCGCTTCGCCTGAGCCGCGACGCCCTCGCAACTGCCGATCCGTTCCCCCTTGTTTTCGAGCGATTCCTCGCATTCGTCGGTGCCGCGCCCATATTCACCTGGGGCTGTGCCGACCGCTCCGCCCTTCTTCAGAACCTGCGTATCAAGGCGGGCATGCGTGCAGAAGCCGCAGCGTCCGCCGCTCCGATCATGCGCGATCTGCAGCCGGTGCTTTCACGCGGCGCCGGAATCCCCCCGCCATATCCGAGCCTTGCCGCCGTTCTGTCCGCGCTCCACATCAAAAGTGAAAACCGCCACAACGCCCTTGCCGATGCTGAGGATACCGCACAAATCGTTTCCGTTCTTTATAAAAACGATTGCAGTCTGGTTGTCCCCCTTTTTCCGGACGCACAGAGCCTCGAGGAATCTCTCGCGCCGAAAACACATAAGACTTCACCCGAAGGCACGAGTGACGCACAGACGGCCTCAAAAACGCCGGGAGAGGCACTCCATCGCATCCGCCGCGCCGCGGTCTCCTGTCCCGTCTGCGGCGTTCCTGCAGGAACAGGGACGTGGATCCGCCAATCCCCCAAGGAAATGATGGCCCTCTGCTGCTGCGAAGCAGACGGACGCTTCCTGTGCACCGCCAGCGCCCTTGAAAACGAAGACGGGACGTTTACCGCTTCCTGCAGCTCCACGCCCTTTGACGGGCCCCAGAAAGCGCGTTACGAGGCCGCACGGCGTGCCGCGCGACACAAGCGTCTTCAAAACGCCCAAAAATCCGCTTCCGGCTCCGTTCAGTCGGAAAAGAAGCTCGATCCGAATGGCAACGGTCATTCGGACACAGACAAGATATCGGTACCATCCGAATAAAGAAAGCCCCGGCCCTCCGCTCATAAAACGGAGGGCCGGGGCTCTTTATGCTGCTTTATTTCATAGATGCCTGTCAAAGCTTCTTGACGGACAGCGTAACCTTTTCACCGTTGATGTTCCAGCTCTTTTCATGATCGACAACCGCATCGTAGAGAATCTCACGGCACAATGTGTCCGTGCAAATCTGATCTGCATTGCGGCGAATCGTGTCAGCAATCACGTCGTTTCCGGATACACCCACACAGATGGTATCCATGACCTCAAATCCGCTGTCCTTCCGCATCGTCTGGATCTTGGATACGATCTCGCGTACCATACCCTCCTCCAACAGCGCAGGCGTCAGATTGGTGTCGATTACAACCGTAATGCCGCGATCGGCAACGGATTCGTATCCGGGCTTCTGTGCCATATCAATGAGAAGATCCTCTGCGTTGAGCGATGCTTCCGTGCCATCGGGAAGCGCAAGGACAAGGACTCCGGTCTGCTCCAGGGTATCCATTGCCGCGTTTCCGTCGATTTCAGCAAGCGCGGTGCGGATCGCACCAAGCTGCTTTCCATACTTGGGACCGAGGGTTCGCATCTGAGGCTTGAAGGAATATGCCGTAAAATCACGGACGCTGTCGGTAAAGAGCACCTCCTTGACGTTCAGCTCATCGCGGATGATGTCACAGCAGAACGGCGGGAGTGCAACGTCAGACTTGACGTAGACAAGACCAACAGGCTGGCGATTCTTGATGTTTGCCTGATTACGGCACGCGCGGCCAAGCACAACGACGTCCAAAACAGACTCCATATCCCGCTCAAGCTCAGGAAGAATCCATTTCTCCTCCACAGTCGGGAAATCACAGAGGTGGACGGATTCCGGAGCGTTCTTGTCCACAGAGCAGACGAGATTACGGTAAATATCCTCCGCCATGAACGGAACCAGCGGAGCTGCTGCCTTGGAAAGGGTGACGAGCGCATAGTAGAGCGTCATGTATGCATCGATCTTATCCTGCTCCATTCCCTTTGCCCAGAAGCGCTCACGGCTGCGGCGAACGTACCAGTTGGAAAGCTCATCCACAAAATCCGTCAGAACGCGGCACGTTTCGGGGATTCTGTAGGCCTCCATATGTTCGTCCACGGCACGGACCGTCGACTGCAGACGGGAAAGGATCCAGCGATCCATAACGCCAAGATTATCGTAATCAAGCCGGTGTGCAGTCGGATCAAAGGAATCGATATTGGCGTAAAGCACGTAGAATGCGTACGTATTCCAAAGCGTACCCATAAACTTGCGCTGTCCCTCCGTCACCGCCTCTGCGTAGAAGCGATTCGGGAGCCACGGTGCGGAGTTGGAGTAGAAATACCAGCGGATCGCGTCTGCGCCCCAGGTCTGCAGCGCCTCAAACGGATCAACCGCATTGCCCTTGGATTTGGACATCTTCTGACCGTCCTTATCCAAAACATGGCCGAGAACAAGCACGTTCTTATACGGTGCACAGTCGAAAAGCAGCGTCGAGATCGCCATCAGCGAGTAGAACCATCCGCGTGTCTGGTCGACACCCTCAGAAATAAAATCTGCCGGGAAGTGTGCATCAAACATTTCCTTGTTTTCAAAGGGATAATGCCACTGTGCAAACGGCATAGAGCCGGAGTCAAACCAGCAGTCAATAACCTCGGAAACACGGTGCATTTCTCCACCGCACTTCTCACAGCGAAGCGTTACTGCATCGATATAGGGTCTGTGCAGCTCAATCTGATCCGGACAGTTGTCGGACATTGCGCGGAGCTCCTCGATGGAACCGATTGCGTGACGATGTCCGCACGCACACTCCCAAATATTGAGCGGCGTTCCCCAATATCGGTTTCTGGAAACACCCCAATCCTGAATATTTTCCAGCCAGTCACCAAAGCGGCCGCGGCCAATGGATTCGGGTATCCAGTTGACCGTATTGTTGTTACGGATAAGATTTTCTTTGACAGCGGTCATCTTGATAAACCAGGAATCACGCGCATAGTAAATCAGAGGCGTTCCACAGCGCCAGCAGTGCGGATACTCGTGCTCAAACTTGGGAGCGGAGAACAGCTTGTCCGCCTTTTCAAGATCCGTGAGAACCAGCGGATCCGCATTCTTGACGAATATGCCTGCATACGCCGTTTCCTCGGTCATTTCACCGCGACCGTTGACAAACTGAACGAACGGCAAATCGTATTTTCTGCCAACGTTCGCGTCGTCCTCACCGAAGGCAGGTGCAATATGCACAATACCGGTACCGTCGGACATCGTAACATAGCTGTCACAGGTGATAAAGAAGCCGCGCTTGCCCTGCTTATCGGCGACGGTTTTTGCCCACGGGAAAAGCGGCTCGTAGGATCGGCCCTCCAGTGCAGAGCCGGTGTATTCCTCCAGAATCTCATATGCCTTCTTTCCCTCCTCTGCAAGAGAGCCGAGCACCGTATCCAGAAGCGCACGCGCCATATAATAGGTCTTTCCGTCTGCGGCAGCGACCTTGCAATACGTTTCATCGGGGTTCACGCAAAGCGCAACGTTGGAGGGCAGCGTCCAGGGCGTTGTCGTCCACGCAAGGAAGTACGCATCCTCACCCTCCACCTTGAAGCGGACGATTGCAGAGCGCTCCTTTACAGTTTTATAGCCCTGTGCAACCTCGTGGGAAGACAGCGGCGTACCGCAGCGAGGGCAGTAGGGGACGATCTTAAAGCCCTTATAAAGGAATCCTTTATCCCAGATCTGCTTCAGTGCCCACCATTCAGACTCGATGAAGCTGTTGTGATAGGTAACATACGGATCGTCCATATCCGCCCAAAAGCCAACGGTAGATGAGAAATCCTCCCACATTCCCTTGTATTTCCAAACGGATTCCTTGCATTTTTCAAGGAATGGCTCCAGGCCGTATGCTTCAATCTGATCCTTCCCTTCAATACCGACGGCCTTTTCGACCTCCAGCTCAACGGGAAGACCGTGCGTATCCCAACCTGCCTTACGGATGACGTGGCAGCCCTTCATGGTGCGGTATCTTGGAATCATATCCTTGATGACACGGGTGAGGACGTGGCCGATATGCGGCTTGCCGTTTGCGGTAGGAGGTCCGTCGTAGAACGTATACTCCTTGCCCTCTGCACGGAGGTCAATGCTTTTTTTGAAGATATCGCGTTCCTTCCAGAAGGCTT
>JAGBZV010000235.1 GCA_017628075.1 Clostridia bacterium | reverse complement strand
ATGTTCTTGAGGGTGTCGCACTCCTGCGCCACGAGGGTGTTGACGTTTCCATCACCGGTAACTCCACCAACCCCACGCGCTTCCAGCATCCCGTTGCAGGTACCTACAAGCAGTGGGCGCTTGAAAACGGCACGAAGTACTTCTCCGTTGCATCCGGCGGCGGCACTGGCCGTACGCTCCATCCCGATAACATGGCAGCAGGTCCCGCTTCCTACGGTCTGTCCGACACCATGGGCCGTATGCACGGTGATGCACAGTTCGCAGGCTCCTCCTCCGTTCCGGCACACGTAGAGATGATGGGTCTCATCGGCGCAGGTAACAACCCGATGGTCGGTATGACTGTCGCTTGTGCAGTTGCAATCGAAGAGGCTTGCAAGTAATATCTGCATTGTAATACGATCGGATAGATAAAAAAGACACATCCTGTGGAGAAATGAATCTCTGTGGGATGTGTCTTTTTTGTGCGTGCGGCCGATGGAATACGCAGGGAATGTGCTGCCATCCTCGCCGCCGCATTGGAACTGCGGTGCGGGCGTGCAGTATCTGCATATATATCCCTCGTTTCGGCAGAAAATCAAGGATTCCTCTTGCAAATTAATGAAAATTATGATATACTATATGCGCTATATCCTTGAAGGAGGAATTGTTATGCTGAATTATAATCGTACCCGGCGCGCCTGCTATTCTACATACATAGGGATGTCACCAATCTTCGTGCTGCCCTCGATGCTGTTTATTACCTTCCATGAGTTGTACGGTATTTCGTATACACTGCTTGGTTCACTTGTACTCATCAATTTCTGCACGCAGATGACGGTTGACCTGCTCTTTACCTTCTTTCCACGCTTTTTCAATATCCGTGCAACGGTGTGCATCATGCCGCTGCTTACCATGGCAGGTCTGCTTTTGTACGCCACACTGCCGTGGCTCCTTCCTGCACAGCTTACCTATCTCGGACTTGTCCTCGGTACGGTGCTCTTTTCCGTTTCGGCCGGACTGTCAGAGGTTTTGCTCAGCCCGATCATTGCCGCGCTCCCCTCTGAGCATCCGGAGCGCGATATGAGTCTGCTTCACTCTCTGTACGGTTGGGGTGTGGTCGGCTCGGTCCTCGTCGGCTCTCTGTATTTTGCGATTTTCGGAACGGAAAATTGGCAGTATCTTGTGCTTCTGATTTCCCTGCTTCCGCTGATTACTGCCGTTTTGTTCTTCACTTCTCCCGTACCCGATCTCAATCTGCAGAACACGGATGCGCCCGCGGCACGGGAAAGCAGATCCCACGGTCGCGCCGTCGGTATTGCGCTGTGCGCTGTCTGTATTTTTCTCGGAAGCTGCGCGGAGAATACGATGACCAACTGGATCTCCGGCTTTATGGAGAACGCACTGATGATCCCAAAGACCGTTGGCGACGTCCTTGGTCTTGCTGTTTTTGCACTTCTGCTTGCTGTAACGCGTATGGTATACGCAAAATATTCACCGAATATTTTAAAAACGCTTCTTGTCAGTATGATCGGCGCGTCGGTCTGTTATCTCATTACGGGACTTTCTCCGAACGTCATTTGCTCGTTTTTGGCCTGCATTCTGCTTGGTATGTTTACCTCTATGCTGTGGCCGGGCACCTTGATTCTCATGGAAGAAAAAATCCCCATGCCGGGCGTGGCTGCGTATGCTCTCATGGCGGCGTGCGGAGATATGGGTGCTTCTGTCGCACCGCAGATGCTCGGTATTATCGTAGACCGCATCGCGGCATCGGAGTTTGCACAGCAGCTCAGCCAAAGTGCATCCATGACGCCGGAGGAGATCGGTCTGAAGATCGGTATGCTGATCGCAGCCGTCTTCCCGATCCTTGGCACGGCACTTGTGCTGTATATCATCCGGCATTACAAAAAGCATCCGGCGTGACCGCTGCGGCTGTCAGGCATTTTATGAGAAAGGACCTCTGTATGGAGGTGGATATGACTGTATGGAGCCAAGGGATTATACCGTCGTAAGGATCGCAGGGGAGTATGCAACCCTGCGAGAGTGCAGTACCGGGGAGGAACTGTTCATTGCATTGGCACTTCTTCCGGAGGGGACGGATATCGGAACTCGCCTGCATTACGAGATGTTCTCGTATGAGATTGCAGAAGCATAACAGAAATCCAAAGAGGAAGATATGAAATTAACAGAGCTGTTTTCAGGAGAAGCGTTACATCTCTCCTTTGAGGTGTTCCCACCAAAGACGGATATGGCGTTTGATGCCGTGCAGCCGGCAATAGAGGAGATCGCCGCATTGAAGCCGTCGTTTATGAGCGTGACTTACGGGGCGGGCGGCGGCACCAGCCGCTATACGCTGGAGATCGCTAAAACCGTCAAGGAGCGGTTTGGTGTGCCGACGCTCGCCCATCTGACCTGCGTATCGTCGACCAGAGAGACCGTGCGCGAAAAAATCGAACAGATTCGCGCGGCGGGCATCGAAAACGTCATGGCGCTGCGCGGAGATTTAACCCCGGAGATGAAGGGGCAGGATCGGGGGGGATGGGCATACCGTCATGCACTGGATCTGATTCGTGACATCAGGGAGTCCGGCGCCGATTTCTGCATCGGCGGCGCGTGCTATCCTGAGGTGCACCCGGAAAGCGCCGATCAGCGCGAGGATATTCGGTTCCTGCGGGAAAAGGTCGATGCCGGCTGCTCGTTTCTGACCACACAGATGTTTTTTGACAACAATCTTCTGTACAATTTCTTATACAAGATCCGGGAAGCGGGCATCACCGTGCCGGTTATTCCCGGTATTATGCCGATCACCAATGCCAATCAGGTCGCGCGTGCCATTCAGCTTTCCGGCTCGTTTATGCCCAGACGCTTTGCGAGCCTCGTTGACCGATTCGGCGGCAATCCCGAGGCAATGAAGCAAGCGGGAATTGCATACGCTACCGATCAGATCATTGATCTGTTTGCAAACGGCATTCGCTGTGTTCACGTGTATTCTATGAACAAGCCCGACGTGGCACGTAAAATCCAGGAGAACGTATCTGCTATCATCGGGCGGGGAGGCTTGTCATGACGGTGCTTGAAGCTCTGCGGCAGGGAATCTTGATTCTCGACGGCGGCATGGGCACGCTTCTGCAGGAACGCGGCTTGCGCCCGGGAGAGCTTCCGGAGCTGTGGAATCTGTCGCATCCTGAGGTTATCGAGGGGATTCACCGCGCCTATTTTGATGCGGGAAGCAATGTTGTCAATACCAATACGTTCGGCGCCAATCCGCTGAAATTTGATTCTGAAACACTGCGGGCTGTAGTGCACGCAGCCATCGACTGCGCACGTGCGGCACGGGACTCGGATGGCTCCGCACAGAAGCGATTTATCGCGCTTGATATCGGTCCGAGCGGAAAAATGCTCGCGCCGCTTGGGGACCTCGATTTTGAGGATGCCGTCCGGTGCTTTTCCGAGGTCATCCGTATCGGTGCTTCGTATGGTGTCGATCTCATCTTCATTGAAACGATGAATGACAGCTATGAAACGAAGGCGGCGCTGCTTGCCGCAAAGGAAAGCTGCGATCTTCCGGTCTTCGTATCCAATGCGTACGGTGCAGACGGCAAGCTGATGACCGGTGCTTCACCGGAAGCAATGGTTGCAATGCTTGAGGGCATGGGCGCGGATGCCATTGGTGTCAACTGCTCGCTCGGTCCGCGTGCGCTCGCTCCGGTCGTGTCTGCATATCTCGCAGCCGCTTCCGTGCCGGTGCTCGTCAAGCCGAACGCAGGACTCCCGCACGTGGTGGACGGACGGACGGTATTCGATGTCCTGCCCGCAGCGTTTGCGGAGGATACGGCACAGATGCTGCGCTCGGGTGTCCGTGCGGCAGGCGGCTGCTGCGGTACAACGCCCGATCATATCCGTGCATTGGCAGAGGCAGCTTCTGGCGTTTTGCCTGTTCCCGTGGTCAAAAAGAATATCACGCGTGTGGCGTCGTATACGCACGCGGTGACGTTTGGGGAGGATCCGATTCTTATCGGTGAGCGCATCAATCCGACGGGAAAAAAGAAATTCAAGGAAGCGCTTCGTGCGCACGATATGGATTATATTTACCGTGAGGGCCTTGCGCAAGCCGAATGCGGCGTTCACGTTCTCGACGTCAACGTTGGTCTTCCGGAGATTGACGAGGCGGAGATGCTGTGCGAAGCCGTCTGCGGATTGCAGTCGATTCTGGATCTGCCTCTGCAGATCGATACAGCCTCGCCTGCTGCCATGGAACGGGCGATGCGCCGTGTCAACGGAAAGCCGCTCGTGAATTCGGTCAACGGCAAGGACGAGAGCATGGATGCAGTCTTCCCGCTTGTGAAAAAGTACGGCGGCACCGTGATTGCTCTGACACTTGATGAGCATGGAATTCCCGACGGTGCAGAGGGCCGTGTGGAGATTGCAAGGCGCATTCTTTCTCGTGCCGAGGCGTACGGCATTGACCGGCGCGATATCATCTTTGATCCGCTGGCATTGACGATTTCCGCAGACGAGGGTGCGGCGCTGCAGACGCTGCGTGCGGTTCGGATGATCCGGGAGGAGCTTGGATGTCATACCTCGCTCGGTGTTTCCAACGTGTCCTTTGGTCTGCCGATGCGCGATCTGATCAACGCTTCGTTTTTTACACTTGCACTCGGTGCAGGTCTTTCTGCGGCAATTATGAATCCGTATTCTGCTCCGATGATGCAGGTATACCATACGTATCGTGCGCTGCACGGTCTTGACACCTCCTGCGCAGGATATATTGCCTATGCCCAGACGCTGTCGGAGCAAGCGCCCGTCACGTCAGCAGCAGCGGCGCCGCAGACGGCGGCAGCGCTGCACGGCGGCTCGAGCTTGCAGGAGGCGATCATCCGCGGTCTGCGTGACCGGGCGGCTTCGCTGACTGCGGAGGCCCTTGCCGGCGGCACGGATTCGTTTGCCCTGGTGCAGGAGGAGATCATTCCCGCATTGAATACGGTGGGTGCCGGATTTGAGAGCAAAACGGTTTACCTTCCGCAGCTTCTCATGAGTGCGGAGGCGGCAAAGGCTTCGTTTGAGGCGATCAAGGCGTGGGTATCTGCACAGGGCCGCGCGTCTGATATGGGCGGACGTTGTCCGGTCGTGCTCGCAACGGTTCAGGGCGATATCCACGATATCGGAAAGAATATCGTCCGACTTCTGCTGGAAAATTACGGCTTTGCGGTGACCGATCTTGGCCGTGACGTTGCACCGGAGACCGTATGTGACGCGGTTCTGCGCCTGAATGCGCCGCTCGTCGGGCTCAGCGCACTGATGACGACAACGGTTCCCGCTATGGAGGAAACGATCCGGCTTCTGCGCAAGCGGGCGCCGCACTGCCGGGTGGTGGTCGGCGGTGCCGTGCTGACACAGGAGTACGCCGATGCCATCGGTGCGGATAAATACGCACGCGATGCAATGGAAACGGTGCGGTATGCTGAGACGCTTTGTCGTTAAGATATCTATAAAAAATGGGCTGCGGCACATACGTGCTGCAGCCCGTTTTGGCTGTTGGGCAGATCAAAAGGGGACGAGCTTTTGGGACAGAGGCGGTAATCCCTTCAAAATTCGCCTCGGATTTTCGCGCAGTAATATCTCTGCATCACGTGCTCCCGATACGGCAGTCAGATAGTCCCGGATCTCGTGCAGACACGGATCACGGTGGGCGGGGGAGTGGGCATCGCTTGCGATGCAATGGACCAAGCCGTGCTGAAGAAGGGTGCGTGCCGTATCAAAGACGGTTGCGCCGAAGCCGCCGAGCAGAGAATCCTTATTCATTTGCATGATACAGCCGGACTGTACCCAATCGTAAATGGCACGCGGGTCGTAGGCTGTCATGCGGTAGCGCTCAGGGTGTGCCATAATGGGGACAAAGCCCGCTGCATTGACGGCGGAGAGGGCGTTGCGTACGGTGATGGGATCTATATCAAAGGGGAATTCCATGAGCAGACAGCGCGAGCCGGCAAGCGGAAGGAGCTTGCCATCCGCAAGAAGCGCAGGCACGTCGTCTGTGTAAAAAACTTCTGCGCCGTAGCCGATGCCGAGCGGAATTCCTGCCTCGCGCACAGCATTCCGGAATGCGGCGTATCTGCGCTGCATATCCTTATCCCAATAATTTCCGTTTGTACTCGGAATATTGACGTGCGGTGTCACAACGAGGTATTCTGTACCGTGCTCTGCCGCCATGTGTGCCATGGCAAGCGCGGTTTCCAAGGACTCCGCACCGTCATCCACTCGGGGCAAAATATGCGTGTGAAGATCGATCATGTTCCGTCTCCCGTGTCTTGATATCACTACTATTATATCATACAATAAAGAAAAAGTAAAGCGTTTTTATCAGGAACATTGATCCTCGAATTTGCACTTTTTCGTATATGTGAACTTTATCTGCATAAACCTTGACATATTGTGGGATTTATGATATAATACAAAAGAATTATGGCACGGTCGAGCTTTTTTCCGTGTATCTTCCATAAAATCATATGTTTGAGAGGAAAGATTT
>JAGBZV010000234.1 GCA_017628075.1 Clostridia bacterium | reverse complement strand
ACAGAAGGGCAAACTTTCGGAGAAGGAGCAGTATTAAGCAATGAAACATAAAATTTGTATTTGTTTGATAGTTATCATAGTTTTGATTTCTATAACCAGCTGTTTCGCGGCAGCTATATCGAATGCTGATTCGATATTTTTAACCGGACCGACAGAAATACGAGGCGGTTTTAGTCCTGAGCTTATCCGCACCCTTAATACAAGATATCAAATATCAATCCCTGAAAAAGCAAATTTCATCAAAGGAATAAATACAAATTCTTTTCGCGATCCTATGGTAGTCATACTGTTTGAATGTGCAATCGATGATTTGGAGCCATGGGAAGACGATAGCGGCTTTGGTTATAGTTACGTTTTTCAAGCATTAAACCTTAATAAATCAGTATATAAATTTCAGGGATATGATGAGGAGATAATGGCGGATTGGTTTGATGATTTTGGTGGCTTACTCGACTACTGTCTAGGTCGTGAAGACGATGGCTATACTAAAATAAGTTATTCTTTACGTGGTAATACTTTAATAATTAGATTTGTCGGTTGGCATCCAGGTGAGACATTCAATTAAGGCAGTTGATTTCTATAGGATAAAAAACTTCAAATGAGAAAACGATGTGTTTATGAAAAAATTACTGATAGTAGCTGTATCTGTTTTGCTTATTTTTGCAATAGGAGCAGGTACCGTATTTGCGGCCGTATATTTTATGGGGAAGAAAAACGAAAATAATCTTAACATACTTATGGATGTGTTTTCGAGTACTATCTCTGAGCACGCAGATGCGGATATAATTGAAACAAAGAGCGTTTATGGCAAGTTGAACGGCAATGGAAACGGAATCCAATATTTTGGTGCTGTCTTGATTCGAAAAGACTCTATTAAAGATGTTGTTTCGCTGGTTGAAAAACTCGATCTTCAGTTTGAAATTGTTGAATATTGTGTGCAAGATGAATGTGATATTTCTTCAAAATATCTTGAACACAAAACGCTGAAGTATGATTCACCCATTGATGCTGATTCAGAGTACATATCGATTATCTTTTTCAATTCCAATCACCCTGATAGCTGTTTTCTTGATATAGCCGGACATTAATAATAATTAGAGGTTAATCCCCAAAGCGACAAAAATCCCGCACAGAACAAAACGTGCGGGATTTTGCTATGCAGTGCTTTGGGTCATTCTTTGCTTTCGCAAATACCAATTGCCAGAGGCGAATAAAACTTGCGTGCAGAAGCTGTGTTTTGCGTGTGGAACAGATGCCAGTATTTTGTATAAACACCTTATAAACAGGGGAAAATACGAACGAAAAACGGGCTGTTGCACTTACGTGCCCAAGCCCCATAGAAGTTTCCCTTGCCCCTCAGTGAAGGTGCATTTTCATGCGATTTTCGCTTGAAAACCGGGAAATTCGGGTCACTTCGTGACCCTTAGTTGTCGCAAGCTTTTAACTTGCAACAACCCCCAGCATTGTCGGTAGGAGCGTGTGTGATGGCAGTAATTGCAATACGTTTGTTTCTTGTGTACGTTTTTTTGACGCTGATCGTGCGTTTTATGGGAAAGCGGCAGATCGGGGAGCTGCAGGTGTCTGAGCTGATCGTGACGTTTATTCTTTCTGAGCTCGCTGCGGCGCCGATTACCGATACCTCCGTCCCACTTTTGTACTCCTTGTTTCCAATTCTGCTTTTGGCAGTATTTGAAATCATTACCTCTTACGCATATCTGTGTTTGCCGGGACTTGCGCGTTTGGCATCGGGAGCGCCGCAGGCGATCATACGCGGCGGCGTGATTGACCGGCGTGCACTTCGTGCCTGCAGAATGACGCTGTCTGAATTGATGGGAGAGCTTCGTCTGCAGGGAACACCGAATCCGGGCGACGTTGCCTGGGCGCTGTTAGAGGAAAACGGTCGGCTGTCTGTCATTCCGTATAAGCGGTCACAGTCCGCCGCACAGACACAAAGCGGGGATTGTGAGGAGGATGGGATCTGTCACGTTCTGATTGCGGACGGCAAGCCGGATGAAGCGGGGTTTCTTCGGGCCGGGGTAAGCGAGAAGCAGATACGACGATATTTGCAGAAGCACGGCGTTCGCTCACCTGGCGACGTGTTTTTGCTTGGTGTGAATGATGCGGGCACGTGGTTCCTGCAGAAAAAGAACGGGGAGAGGGATTAGGATGAAAAGCATGGTATTGGCAATTGTGCTGCTGCTTGGATGCATTGGATTTTGCTATTGGAATACCGGAAACGTTATCGATATGCTTGACGGAATGCACGGACTTGCGGAGGCGATTCCAAAGGAGGTCGCCGACCTTGAGGCGGCGTCGGATTCTCTGCAGCTTCGGGCACAGCAGCTGTCGGAGCAATGGGCGCATCTGATGCCGCGCCTTGCGTACGTATGCAGCTACCAGGCGCTGAACCGTGCTGATGAAGCGATGGTTGAGCTGTGCGCAAGTCTTCGAGCCTTACAGTATCCGGAGGCATTGGCTGCACGCGACAAGCTGCTTGACACACTGCGCCGCCTTTTGGCGCTTGAGGGTGTGTCATTCGGTTCTATTTTTTGAAATGTTCACAAATTTTGGCTTGCATTTTTCCTTGTTCGGCGTTATAATATAGAATTGAAAATCAGTTTCAAATTCAGTATTGGAAATGAGAATGCCATGAAGGTAAAATGTCTGTTCTGTGTGCTGATGCTATCGGTGCTTCTGCTGATATCCGGCTGCACGTTTTCGAATGCAGGCGTCGAGGACGGCGACGACGTTCTGTATATTGTTACGACTATTTTTCCGCCGTATGATTTTATACGTGAAATTACCGACGGTGCAGAAAACGTTCGGGTGCAGCAGCTTCTGCGGCCCGGGCAGGAAAGCCACACCTTCGATCCGACGCCGGCAGATATGATTGCTGTTGAGCAGTGTGATCTGTTTATCTGCACGGGTGGTGAATCTGATGCTTGGGTGGACGTCATACTCTCTGCGGTTGCAGGCGGTGAGGACAAGTGTGTAAGAATGATCGAGCTTGTGGAGGCCGTTGAGGAATCTGCGGCTGACGGAACGGACGACCATCACGGTCACGATCATACGCATGGGGATGGCGCACATGACAGGGACGTTATCGAATACGATGAGCACGTCTGGACCGATCCGGACAATGCGGTGCGCATTACAAGGGCACTTTGCGAGAGCCTGTGTGAGATTGCGCCGGAGGAGGCTGCGCGCTTCCGTGCCAATACGGATGCGTACGTAAACAAGCTTGTGGCGCTTGATGCCGTTTTCCAAGGAATCGCACAGCGTGCCCGTTACCGCACGCTTGTGTTCGGAGATCGGTTCCCCATGCGGTATCTGTGTGATGCCATGGGACTTGGTTACCGCGCGGCATTTCCCGGATGTGCCGCGGAATCTGAGCCGAGTGCGGCAACGATGATCGCGCTGATCGAAAAAATCAAAGCGGAGGGGACTCCGGCGGTTCTTAAAATAGAAATGAGCAGCGCGTCAATCTGTGATGCGATCTCTGATGAAACGGGCGTGCCCGTGCTGACGATACATTCCTGTCACAACCGAACTGCTGCTGAGGCAGCGTCGGGAAAAACATATCTTGATCTTATGTATGAGAACGCCCGCGTCCTTGAGATTGCTCTTGACTGCTCAGCACAATAACGCGCAGCGCGTTTTGGCTCGTCGCTGTACTGTACAGACTTGCGAACGGATAGCGGCTTTGCTTTGATAACAGACCTAAAGTCCTCAGAAAGGAACCTTTCGCTGCGCGAAAGCTGTCATTATGAATCTACTCAACGTAAAAAATCTCACCGTCCGATACGAGCGGCAGGCGGCGGTTGAGGACGTTTCCTTCTCTGTTGCAGAGGGGGATTACATCGCAATCATAGGTGAAAACGGATCGGGTAAATCTACACTCGTAAAAACACTCGTAGGCTTGATTCCTCCTACCTCGGGGGACGTAGAGCTGTGCGGGATTACACGTGCCCAGATTGGTTATTTGCCGCAATCCACCGTCGTACAGCGTGATTTTCCCGCTTCTGTGACGGAGGTCGTTTTGACCGGCTGTCTTGGGGGACGTATGCCGTCGCCGTTTTATACCCGCGCACAGCGTCGCTGTGCAGAGGAAAATATGGCGCTGCTTGGTGTGACGCCGTTTGCAAAAAAATCCTTCCGTGAGCTGTCCGGCGGTCAGCAGCAGCGTGTTCTGCTTGCCCGCGCACTCTGTGCGACGGAGAAACTGCTCATCCTGGACGAGCCCGCATCTGTGCTGGATCCCGTCGTCACGCACGAGCTGTATGACATTCTGCGCAAGCTCAATGAGGAGCGGGGAATTACGATACTGATGGTTTCCCACGATATTCACTGTGCAATGGAGCAGGCGAAAACGATCTTGCATATGGGCCGCTCGCAGCTTTTTTGGGGAAGTGTGGATTCATACCGTGAAACGGCTCTGTATCGCCGCATGATCGGCTCCTGTGAGCCTGAAATTCACGAGCACGATCACCATCGCCATCGCCATGCTGCACATACGGCAGAGGGAGGGATGTAAGGATGCATTCTGTGATTGAATCGCTTGGCTTGCTCTTCTCGTACGGATTTATACAGCGTGCACTCGTTGTCGGTATTCTCGTATCCCTGTGTGCCGCGCTGCTCGGAATCAGCCTCGTGCTGCGCAGATTTTCAATGATCGGTGACGGGCTTTCGCACGTCGGCTTCGGTGCGCTTGCCATTGCCTTCGTGCTCGGTGCAGCCCCCTTGACCGTGGCAATACCCGCAACCATTGCCGCGGCGTTCTTTATGCTGTGGCTGAATGAGCGTGGCTATATGCAGGGCGATGCCGCAATCGCGATCCTTTCAAGCTCCGCACTTGCAATAGGTGTTCTTGTGACCTCCGTTTCCCACGGAATGAATACGGATCTTAACAGTTATATGTTCGGTTCTATTCTTGCCGTCAGCCGTGCAGATATGCTGCTTTCCGTTGCTGTATCTGCGGTCGTACTGCTTTTGTATGCCGTGTTTTATCATCCGCTTTTTTCGGTGACCTTTGATGAGAATTTCGCTGCGGCAACGGGTACGCACGCGCGGCGCTACAATCTCCTGCTGTCCTGTCTGACGGCGCTGACGGTTGTGGTCGGTATGCGGCTGATGGGTACGCTGCTTATCTCCCCTTTGATTATTTTTCCTGCGCTTACGGCGATGCGCGTATGTAAAAGCTATCGCGGTGTCGTTATTTGTTCGATGGTAACGTCCGTGCTTTGCTTTGTCATTGGTCTATGCGCTTCATGTGTGTTCAGTCTGCCGTGCGGCGCGGCGATCGTCTGCGTGAATTTGTTGTTTTTCCTCTTGTTTACCGTGATCGGATGGCTTGATAAGCGATAAGCTATGCCGCTTTTTCGAAGCTGTCACCGGTCCTCTCGTACCTCGTGAAATAAAAAAACGCGAGCATTCGTCCTCGTTTCATGAGGAGAATGCTCGTTTTTT
>JAGBZV010000233.1 GCA_017628075.1 Clostridia bacterium | reverse complement strand
GAACCGCTTTTCTCCGGATGGAACTGACATCCGAACACGTTTCCGCTCGCAACAGCAGCCGTCAGAAACGCACCGTATTCCGTATCCGCGATTACCGATTCCTCGCAGTGCATTGCTGCGTAGGAATGTACGAAATAGACGAAATCGCCCTCGTGAATATAGCGAAACAGCGGGGACTCCGCGCGAAAACGAAGTGCATTCCAACCAATTTGCGGAATCTTCAGGGTACTTGGAATGCGCTCGGAGATCGAACGCACCTCACCCGCAATGAGTCCAAGACCGTCGTGCTCTCCGTATTCAAAGCTTTTATCAAAGAGCATCTGCATACCGAGGCAGATACCGAGCAGCGGCTTCCCTGCCTTTGCCTCCTCAACGATCACGCGGTCAAGGCCCGACTCGCGAAGCTTGCCGATCGCATCCTCAAACGCACCGACGCCGGGAAGAACAATTCTGTCTGCCGCACGTATGACCGAAACGTCAGAGGTTACCGTAATGTCAGCACCGATTGCCTCAAAGGAGCTTTTGAGAGAAAACAGATTGCCTACACCGTAATCGACGATTGCAACCATATCACAGCACTCCCTTCGTGGAAGGGATCTCATCTGCAAAGGAGAGGTCGATTGCAGCTGCCTCGCGCAGAGCGCGTCCACAAGCCTTGAATGCTGCTTCAATGATGTGGTGAGAATTCGTACCCGCTATCTGACGGATATGAAGCGTACAGGCAGACGCACGTACGAACGCAAGCCAGAACTCCTCCACAAGCTCACAGTCAAAGGAGCCAACCTTCTCCGTCGGGATCTCCAGTGCATATCCGAGATAAGCACGTCCCGACAGGTCAACCGCAGCTGCGATCAGCGTTTCGTCCATCGGAAGCATCTGTGAGCCGTAGCGGCAGATGCCGCGCTTATCTCCCAGACATTCAGAGAACGCCGTACCGAGAACGATACCGATATCCTCTGCGGTATGGTGATCATCCACGTCCGTATCACCCGTGCACTGCACACTTAAATCAAACCGGCCGTGCTTGGCAAAGAGTGTCAGCATATGATTGAGAAATCCGCATCCCGTATCAATATCCGATACGCCTGTACCGTCAAGGTTCAGGGACAGCGTAATATCTGTCTCGGCGGTCGTTCGTTTTATTTCAGAAATTCTCATACGTTGCCTCCAACAATTTCACGAAGTGCTGCTACCAGCGCTTCCATTTGTGTACGTGATCCAACGGTAATACGATTGTAATCACGGATTCGAGCAAGAGAAAAATGTCTTACGAGGATGCCGCGTGCACGAAGCTCACGGTATACCGTTTCCCCGTCCAGAACGCTGTGACGTGCAAACAGGAAGTTCGTCTTCGAATCGGTCATATCAAAGCCCAGCCCCCGCAGCTCAGCAGCTGCATACGCACGGTTTTCAATAATAGCGGCGCAGTTTGCACGGGTATACGCTTCATCCTCAAGTGCGCCGATTCCCGCAGCCATTGTCATGGTATTGACGTTGTAGGGATTCGTGGAATACTTAATGGTATTCAGATCGCGGATGAGTGCACGGCATCCGACGCCAAAGCCGAGGCGCGCTCCAGCCATGGAGCGGGATTTGGAAAAGGTCTGCGTGACAAGGAGGTTGTCATAGCTGTGGATCAGATCCACGCAGGACTCCCCGCCGAAATCGACATACGCTTCATCAACCACAACAACGCTGTCGCGGTTTTCCTCAAGAATACGCACAACATCAGACTTCGGAAGGAAAAGACCGGTAGGTGCATTCGGATTGGCAAGAAAGATCGTCTTTTCAAGTCCGAAATAATCCTGTGGACGGATGGAAAAGTCTTCTGCGACCGGAATTTCCGTATAAGGAATTCCGTTGAGCTGTGCAAATACGGGATAGAAGCCATACGTAAGATCAGCAAACGCCGCACCGTGCTCGCGATCGCAGAATGCCATAAAGGCGAAATTCAGAATCTCATCCGAGCCGTTTGTAGCAAGCACCTCATCGGAGGACACGCCAAGACGCGCAGCAAGTGCCGCATGAAGTGCATTGGCTGTCGGATCGGAGTACAGCTGCAGCGTTTTCGTCGCCTCGCGTGCGTATTCCATGGCGTGCGGGGATGGGGGAAACGGCGACTCGTTGGTATTCAGCTTGATCAGATTTTCGATACGTGGCTGCTCACCGGGGGTGTACGGCGTCAGCGCAGCGTAATCAGACGAAAAAAAGCGGCTCATGAATGCTCCTCCGCAGACTCCGCGCCATCCTCAAGACGGATCACCGCACTTCTTGCGTGCGCGGTTAAGCCCTCCTGCTTTGCGAAGTATTCCACGTCGCGCGCAACGCGCGCAAGTGCGTCACGGGTATAGTAGGTATACTGTGATTTTTTCACGAAATCATCAACGGACAGCGGGCTCGAAAAACGCGCCGTACCACTCGTCGGAAGCGTATGATTGGGGCCCGCAAAATAATCTCCAAGCGCCTCCGGGCAGTTTCTTCCCATGAAGATGGAGCCGGCATGGCGGATGGAATCCAGATAATCAAACGGTGCGTCAACGCACAGCTCAAGGTGCTCGGGCGCGATCTCATTTGCAATGTCAATTGCCAGACGCAGATCGTCTGCAACAATGATCTTTCCGTTGTTATCAATGGATGCGCGTGCAATATCGGCACGCTCAAGCATCGGAATCTGTACCTCAAGCTCCTCAGCAACAGCGCGTGCCAGCGCGTCGGAATCCGTGACGAGGACTGCGGAGGCCATACGGTCGTGCTCTGCCTGAGAAAGCAGATCTGCTGCAAGGTGACGGGGATCGGATCTGCCGTCTGCTACGATGAGGATTTCAGAGGGACCTGCGATCATATCAATGGAAACCTGTCCGTATACCTGCCGTTTTGCTTCAGCAACGTAGGCATTGCCGGGACCAACGATCTTATCCACACGCGGCACCGATTCCGTACCGTATGCAAGTGCGGCAATCGCCTGCGCGCCGCCGACCTTGATGATCGTATCAACTCCGGCAATCGATGCCGCAGCCAAAATGACCGGATTGACGGAGCCGTTCTTGGCGGGAGGTGTAACCATAACGACCTCTCTGACGCCAGCAATCTTTGCGGGAATGGCATCCATCAGCACAGTAGACGGATATGCAGCAGTTCCGCCGGGCACGTAAAGCCCAACACGATCAACCGGAATGACCTTCTGACCGATCACGATTCCAGCCTCATCGTTGATGATAAAGCTGTTTCGAACCTGCTTTTCATGGAATTTCCGGATATTTGCTGCAGCGCGCGTCAAAACCTCAAGAAAACGGGGATCCACAGCGGCACGTGCATCGGCAATCTCCTCGGGCGTTACAATAAGAGAATCCAGCTTGACACGGTCAAACTTCTCCGCGTAAGCATACAGTGCTTCATCGCCGCGTGCACGCACATTGGCAATGATATCGGTAACCGCAGTGCTGACGTCGAGCTCATCGTTTCCGCGTGCGAAAATAGCGTCGTTCTCAACCTCGCCCCACTTGAAAATTCTGATCATACGGTTCCCTCCCCGGAAGCTGACAGCTTCTTCACTATGGATTCAATTGCTTCGTTTTTGAATTTAAAGCTCGCTTTATTGGCAATCAGACGTGCGGAGATCAGTAAAATCGTTTCCACAACCGCAAGATGATTCTCCTTCAGCGTCGTTCCCGTTTCCACGATATCGACGATCACATCGGACAGGCCGAGAATCGGCGCAATTTCAATAGATCCGTTGAGATGAATGATATCGATATCACGGCCAAGCGAGGTGTAATACTGCTTTGCTATATTTGTGAATTTGGTCGCAACCTTCAGCGTTTTCTGCGGATTGTCACGAAAATCCTCTTTTGCGGCAACCGCCATGCGGCATTTACCGATATCAAGGTCATACAGCTCGTAGATGTCGGGCTCGTATTCAAGCAGGATATCCTTGCCTGCAACTCCGATATCTGCCGCACCGCGTTCAACGTATATGGCTACGTCTGACGGCTTTACCCAAAAGTACCGTACACCGACATCGGGGTTTTCAAAAATCAGCTTTCTGTTATTTTCCCGAATCGACGGACATTCAAGACCTGCCGCCTCAAACATGGCGTAGACCTTTTCTCCGATGCGTCCCTTGGGGAGCGCTACGTTAAGCATTTGTTTCAACGATCTCCACTCCTTTCCCACACAGACGCAGAAGCTGCTTGCAGCGCAGCTTTTGCGGGATTGCCTTCTGTGCCATAACAGTCTGTCCGG
>JAGBZV010000232.1 GCA_017628075.1 Clostridia bacterium | reverse complement strand
TGAGATTCGCTCTATCATCGAACGAAAAGTATGTGAGGCAAGACTGTAATGCTGTCTGTTTTTCAAAATCTGTTTTCCGACATTCCGATGCTTTTGCTTCGGATACCGGTCATATTGCTTGCGCTTTCTCTGCACGAGGCTGCGCATGGCTTGGCTGCGTATCGGATGGGAGATTCTACCGCACGCAGCATGGGCCGTCTGACGCTCAATCCGCTAAAGCATCTTGATCCGCTCGGTACGGTGATGATGCTGCTGTTTGGATTCGGCTGGGCGCGCCCCGTACCAATCAATCCGCGGAATTTCAAAGATCCGCGGCGCGGCATGGCGATCACCGCCGCCGCAGGTCCGGCGTCAAATCTCGTTATGGGCCTCGTCGGACTGCTGTTTTATCACTTGTTCTGGTTGATTATGGTGCGCACGGGCGTGCTCATTGAGGTGGGCGGTGCGGTATACGCCAATACGGATTCCATGTTCGTTGTCAATCTCGTATCGTATACCCATTTGTTTTTCTATTTGTTCTACGCACTCAACGTTTCGCTCGCCGTATTCAATCTCCTGCCCGTCCCCCCGTTGGACGGCTCCCGGATCTTTCTGACCTTCCTTCCGCCAAGACTGTATTTCCAGGTGATGCGCTACGAGCATATCATCCGAATCGTGCTTCTTGTCGGTCTGTGGCTTGGCTTTCTGGATAAGCCCCTGCAGCTTGTGGTCCGTGCCGTCATGGAGGGAATGGAATGGCTTGTCGGACTGATTCCGATTTTCTGAGCAACTTCTGAGTAAATTCATAAAAAGGACTTGGCTGTATGAGTGATACGCTGACCTATAAAATTGATACCTTTGAGGGACCTCTTGATCTGCTTCTGACGCTGATTGCAAAAAACAAGATGGAGATTGCGGACATTCAGATCACCGTAATCTTTGAGCAGTACATGGCGCATCTTGACCGCATGAAGCACACGGATATGGAGATCGCCGGGGAGTTTATCGTCATGGCGAGTGAACTCATGCTCATCAAGAGCCGGATGCTTCTTCCGAAGCCTGAGGGCATTGAGGAGGAGGATCCGCGTGCTCGCCTTGCAGCTGCACTTCTTGCTTACAGACAGGCCAAGGAGGCAGCCGCCTATCTGGAGGGGCAGTATGCCTACTATTCTGCCCGCTGGACGAAGGACGAGGACGAGGTGCCCGCCGATTCAGGCGACATTGCACCGCACGACATCGCGCTGCTTCAGCGTGCGCTGGCGCGCCTCTTTTCCAAAAAGGATACGGAGGCTCCGCCGCCCATGACGGGCATCAATCCTATCATCAAAAAGACCATTGTTCCTGTATCCGATAAAATTACCGAGGTTACGTCCCGTCTTGCACGCGGCGGCACACAGCCGTTTCTGTCGTTGTTTGACAGCGTTTCCTCAAAAAGCGAGATCGTTGCACTGTTTATCGCCGTGCTTTCGCTCGTCAAGGACGGATACGTTCTGCTTGAAAAGCGGTTTTCCGCACAGAAGCAGGATGGGGAATACCCGGAGGAGCTGGATGAGTACGGCTGTGAGTTTTTCTGCACGCTGAATCCGGAGAATGCGGTTCCCGAGGATTACGCAGGTCTGTACGACGACGTACCGGGCGAGGAGAAGCCGTGACATTACAAACAAAAAGGAGTTTGATCCGATGACTGATACAGAGATCCGTTCTGAGCTTTTGGCAGAGGAGGCCCCCGAGGCGCTCGATGCTGCGTCCATGCTTGAGGCCTTTGAGGCAATTTTGTTTGCCGCAGGTCACGTTTTATCCTACGAAACGATTGCAGAGGCGCTGGGCGTGACCGAGGAGGAGGCGTTTGCGTGTGCAGAGGAGCTTTCCTCCCGTTATGAGGGGCGCGGCATTCAGCTCATTCGTGTCGAGGCCGGCTGTCAGCTCGTCACAAGAGAGCGCTATCTGCCGTATATCAGGAGCGCGCTTGGCGTCAAGCGCGGCAGCCATTTGTCACGTGCGTCGCTGGAAACGCTGGCCATCATCGCCTACAATCAACCTGTAACGCGCGCATACATTGACGAGGTGCGCGGCGTGGATACCGGATACGTGGTATCCTCGTTGGTCGAAAAGGGCCTGATCGCCGCTTGCGGACGGCTCGACGTTCCGGGAAGACCAATGCTGTTCGGAACGACGGACGCCTTTTTGCGGGTGTTCGGTCTTGAAAGTCTTTCACAGCTTCCGCCTGCGGAGCAATTCCTTGCACGCGGCGAAACGAGTGACGGCAGCGCCAATCCGGATGCGATTGCAAGTCTGCACGCATCAGATACTTAATCAAACGGTTTTTGGGGGGAGTACGTAATGAGCCTGGCGGCGATGATCTTGCTCGGGATTCTTTTGTTTTTCGTGCTTCTGTTCGTCGTTCCCCTCCGCATCGTCTGTACCTTTGACTCCGCGCGGCACGTTGATTTCCGTCTTGCAATTTGGGTACTGTTCTTTCGAATCGGCATCTTGCCGCGTAAAAAGCGCCTTCCCAATCTAAAGCGATTCCGGCGCGATGCGCTGGAGCGCCTCTACGAAAAAAAGAGGAAAAAGGCAGAGGCGGCAGCCAAGGCAAAGGAAAAGAAGGCGGAGCGCCGTAAGCAGAAAAAGCAGCGTGCACAGCAGCGTGCGGAAAAACGCACCGCACACAGCGGTTATACGCCAAGGAAGCGCGGCGTAAAGCATATTATCAAGCTCGTGCTCGTGCTGACGGGGGTGCTGCTCGACAGATTCGGCAAGTATCTCCGCGTAAATATTTCCTATCTTGATATTACTGCAGGCTCAAAGGAGCCCGCAAGCACGGCAATTCTGTACGGATGGGCATGGGCTGCGATGGAGAATCTCTGGAATCTGCTCTCCCATACCCGGATGTTCCGGCGTGTACGGAAAAACCGGATCTCCATATACGCCGACTTTTGCGCGGAGAAGCCCTCTGTACGAGGGAAAATTACGTTCTCCATTGCGCTGTGGCAGATTGCCGCACTTCTGATTTCCGGCGGCGCTGCGGCACTCTCCGTACAGACGGAGGCGCGGCGTAAGGAATCCGCGGAGGAAAAGCTGGCGCGTCAGCAAAAGGAAGCACAGGCGCGCGCCGAGATGATCCGCGAATTGAAGCGCTGAATCCGAGCGGTACAGAGGCGCCCATTTCCTATTACAGCAAGCACGGCATCCCACAGGGATGCGTATCTGCAATTCCAAAATTCAGAAAGCGAGGACTTCACTATGGCAGAAACTAAGGTTTCCGGTATCATTGCAAATGCACTGGAGGACATCCGTACGGTCGTGGATGCCAATACGATTATCGGTACGCCGATCGAAACGAATTCCGGTACGACCATCATTCCCGTGTCAAAGATCTCTATGGGCATTGCTTCGGGCGGTGTTGACTACGAAAGCAAAAAAACTGCGGGAAACAATAACTTTGGCGGCGGCGGCGGATCCGGTGTGACCGTTGTTCCGGTTGCATTTATCGTCGTACATTCGGACGGCTCCGTTGAGATGATGAACGTATCCAACCCGACCTCCAAGCCGGCGGATCTGGGCTACAATATTTCCTCCCTCGTGGAGCGTGCACCCGAGATCATCGAAAAGATCAAGGCTATGATCCCCAAAAAGAAAAAGGCAGACCCCGAAAACGAAAAGAACGAAGCCTTTGATACGGCTGAAGCGTCTGCGGACGAACAGCAGGACGGCGAGGACGCCGCACAGTAACGCTGATACACATAACGGACACCAACGCAGCATAGAATGGCGTCAAAGGGGAGCTTACCGATTGCGGTGCTCCTGCCGAATTTGCTGAAAAGGAAGGCCTCCGTTTTGAAAAATACACGTTTATTCGGACGCTTGCACAGATCCCGCTGTTCTCATACGGGCGGTGCAGCTCGCTTCTGCACGATACGGTGCTTGCTGGTATCGGTACTGCTTTGTTCGCTTTTGACGGCAGTATATGCCTCGGCACCGGATACGATTGCTCCTGATGAGGAGCTTCCGGTGATTTCCGTGGGGACCGTTTCACAGGAGTTTCCGGGCACGATATCTGCATCGTCTGCCATCCTTGTGGATGAGGAGGGCAGTGTGCTCTGGGCGTTCAACGCGGATACGCGGATGCCGATGGCAAGCACAACCAAGATCATGACGGCGCTGACGGTGCTCTCTGCAGGCATGGATCTTGACGCGTCTGTTACAATTCCCCCGGAGGCGGTCGGCGTGGAGGGCTCCTCTATATATCTGTACGAGGGAGAGTCACTTACTGCCGGACAACTTCTCGATGCGGTCCTTATGGAGAGTGCAAACGATGCCGCGGCGGCATTGGCGATTGCGCACGCGGGATCGCTTGATGCGTTTGCCTCGAAAATGAACGCGTGTGCCGCGTCACTTGGCTTAACCGATACGCATTTTATGAATCCGCACGGGCTTTCTCACCGAGAGCATTATACGACGGCGCGGGAGCTGTCCGTCATTGCACGTGCCGCAATGGAATACCCGGCGTTCAGAGCGTCGGTTTCCTGCTATAAAAAGGAGATCCCTCTGTGCGGCAGTGAGGGTGTGCGTCTGCTGATCAACCACAATAAGCTGCTCAAGAACCTTGAGGGGTGCATCGGTATAAAAACCGGATATACCAAGGATGCGGGGCGCTGCCTTGTGTCTGCGTGTACGCGGGATGGAATTACGCTGTATTGCGTGACGCTTGACGCACCGGACGATTGGAACGACCACACGGCGCTCTACGAATGGGGATTTTCCCAGGTAGAGCGTGTGGTGCTGACGGAGGCGGGAGAGCAGTATGCCGTTCTGCCCGTGGTAGGAGCCGCTCTTGCGGGCGGAGGTGCGGTACAAAGCGGAAGCGTCGTGAGCACGGCGGTGAAAAACACGGACGCTCATGCAGTCATTCTTTTGCGCAGTCACGGTGAGATCCGGCGCGAGCTTCGCTGTCCGCGGTTCCTGTATGCGCCGGTATCGGCCGGGGACGTGGTCGGATGCGTGGTGTATACGGATGCAGACACGGGTACGGTATACGCAGAGGTACCGCTGTATGCGTGTGAGAACGTACCGGCATATCAGAAGCCGGGGCTTTGGCAGAGGATCAAATCGCTATTCAAGATCAAATAAAGCAAGGATAACAAAGGACATGGAAACAATCAGACTTCAAAAATATATGTCAGACGCCGGTGTGATATCGCGCCGTGCAGCAGAGCGTGCCATTGAAAACGGTGAGATTACAGTTAACGGCGAGCCTGCCGTGCTCGGTCAGAAGATCGATCCCCAAAAGGATGAGGTCCGCTATGGCGGACGCCGTATCTACCTGCCGGACAACACCGAGAAGAAGACCTATATCGTGCTGAATAAGCCGCGCGGCTACGTTACGACGATGGACGATGACCTTGGACGCAAGTGCGTCAGGCAGCTTGTCGCTGACGTTGGCTGTCGCGTGTATCCCGTCGGCCGGCTGGATAAGGTTTCCGAGGGTATGCTTATTCTTACAAATGACGGCGATTTTGCAAACTACATGATGCACCCCAGTCACGAGGTGCCCAAATACTATAACGTCCGTATCGAAGGAATTCCGACCGATGCACAGCTTGCGCAGCTGGGATCTCCCCTTGAGATCGACGGCACGCCCATCCGTCCCGTGGCCGTGACGGTTCTGGAAAAGGATGACACGCACGCAACGCTGCAGATGGAGCTCTATGAGGGCAGAAACCGTCAGATCAGAAAGATGTGCGAGCAGGTCGGTCTGAAGATCATCCGACTGAAGCGCATTGCCATCGGAGAGATTCCGCTTGGAAATCTGCGCCTCGGAAAGTGGCGCTACCTGACGCCGCAGGAGCTTTCGCATCTGATGCCGGAGGGCGCTGATCGGTTCAAGCACGCGGCGCGTGACGAGCGTGCAGATGCGATTGCCGATATCAAGCGCAAGTCACATTCTCCCTCTCACCGTGCCGGTCGTGCAGGTGTGCGCTTTACTGAGCACTTCTCTCACGCACCCAAGGGCGCGAGAAAGCCGAAGCAGTAAGGAGGGGCGGATATGCTGATTATTAAGCCGATTCAGGACGAGGCGCTTCAGCGTGCACTGTGTGCACAGTGCGGCGTTCCGTTCCGCGCCGGTGCGCTGTGTTATCAGGCGCATCTGGGCGAGGGCCCCGACGACGAGGATACGTTTGTCGGCATTTCTCAGTTTACGGTCGGAGAGGCGGTTGGCGAGCGCGTGATCGGACGGATCCTGGATCTCGTTTGCGCACCCGGCGTTGACGACGAGGAGGCGCTGTTCATTATGGGACGGCAGACGCTCAATTTTATGGATCTGACGGGCACGCACGAGGCGTATTTTGAGGGCGGTGCTTCTGCGTGTGAGCATCTGATCAAGTGGCTCGGCTTCCGCATGACAGACGGCGCCTGGTACTACGATCTGCACGGCAAGTTTGACGCGCACGATCACAAATGAAGAAAAGCAAAGCGGACCGGAGATGCTTCTGCATCTCCGGTCCGTAATCGTTTGTATGGCGTTTTTGCGGGACTGCATCCCGCACGGGGCGTATGCCGCATCAGGCCTTAAAGGAATCCTTGAGGGTAACAACGCGGTTGAAGGTGTTGTCAAACTTGGTGTCCTTGCAGTAGTATCCGTCGCGGACGAACTGGAATTGCTCGCCGGGAGCAGCGTTTGCCAGCGCGCGTTCGATCTTGACGTGTTCAACGCGGACGGCAGAGGAGGGATTGAGATACTGATCGTAGTCTGCGGAGTCGATCTCGTTCATGTTTTCCTCGGTAAAGAGGCGGTTGTAGAGGATAACGGTTGCTTCCTCTGCGTGGTTTGCAGAGAGCCAGTGGATCGTACCCTTGATCTTTCTGCCGTCAGCGGGATTTCCGTTTCCGGTTTCAAGGTCAACGGTCGTGTGGATCTCCTTGATCGTGCCGTCGTCGTTGAGAACGATCTCACCGCATTTCATGATATATGCGCCCATCAGACGCACCTCAGAATCGGGCTTAAGACGGTGGAACTTGGGGGGAGGCACGAGCGCGAAGTCGGATGCGTCGATATACAGCTCGCGGCTGAAGGGAACGTCTCTTGTGCCCATTTCCGGATGCTGAGGATGGTTGGGTACTGCAAAGTACTCGACCTTATCCTCCGGATAGTTGTCAACGATAATCTTGATGGGATTTTGGACTGCGATGCGGCGGGGTGCCGTTTCGTTGAGCTCATCACGTACGCACGCCTCTAAAAGGCCGATCTCCACAAGGGAGTTTGCCTTGGATACGCCGATGCGGGAGCAGAAATCGAGAATGGATCCGGGGGTATAGCCGCGGCGGCGAAGACCGCACAGCGTGGGCATACGGGGATCGTCCCATCCGTCGACCAGGCCGGATTCCACGAGATGGCGCAAAAAGCGCTTGGACATAACGGTGTTCGTCATATTCAGGCGGGCGAATTCGATCTGACGGGGCTTCGACGGTACGGAGCAGTTTTCAATAACCCAATCGTAAAGCGGTCTGTGAATTTCATATTCCAGAGAGCACAGGGAGTGAGAAATGCCCTCAATGGCATCCTGGATGGGGTGTGCAAAGTCGTACATGGGATAGATACACCATTTCGTACCCTGTCTGTGGTGCTCGATGTAGCGGATACGGTACAGAACGGGGTCTCTCATGCAGAAATTGCCGGATGCAAGATCGATCCTTGCACGCAGGGTATATTTACCCTCCGGGAATTCGCCGGCTCTCATGCGGGCGAACAGATCCAGAGATTCCTCGATGGGACGATCTCTCCACGGAGAAACGGCGGGGGTGTTGACGTCACCGCAATACTTGGGATCGCGGAACTGCTCTGCTGTCAGCTCACAGACGTATGCAAGTCCTTTTTTGATCAGCTCAACCGCATATTCGTAATCGGCCTCAAAGTAATCGGAGCCATAGAAGAAGCGGTCGTCCCAGTCAAAGCCGAGCCAATGGATGTCTTCCTTGATGGCGTCGACGTATTCGGTGTCTTCCTTTGCGGGGTTGGTATCATCCATACGGAGGTTGCAGATGCCGCCAAAGCGCTTTGCGGTACCGAAGTCAATGACGAGCGCCTTGCAGTGGCCAATGTGCAGGTAGCCGTTTGGCTCCGGCGGGAAGCGTGTATGAACGGAGGGATAGCGGCCCACAGCCAGATCCTCTTCAATTGCGTCCCAGATAAAATTTGAGGCTTTTATTTCTTTGATCTCTTCCATGTCGGTCTCCTTTTATACGTTCATAAGTGCCTGGATACGTGCACGTGTTTCATTGTCTCCGAGAATCTGCATGACGGTATAGAGGTCGGGGGCGTTTTCCCGTCCGGTTACAGCGACGCGCAGAAACATCGAAACGTCGGCAACGCTGCCCTTGAATGCCGTAGGGTCTGCCTTATACGCCTTCATATCGGAGGCGTATCCGAGTGCATCGGCGATTCCCTTGATCTTATCAAACCAAGCGCCCATCTCGTCTGCCGGATCCCACGATTCAAGGAAGCGCGTGCAGACGGCAGTAACGTCCTCCTCGGGAAAGCGTGCAAGGGGCGTGCGGTCAACGCTGAAATACGGGGTGTAGAAGAAGCTCATGTACGGCTTGACGTCCTTCCAGGTGGTCAAATCCTTTCTCGGCTTTTTTCCGCCGCGTCCGATGGCGAAGATTGCCTTTGCCTTGTCGGGATCCGCTGCAAGGCACGCGGCAAACGCAGGATCAAACTGCTGTGCCCAATCAAGGAACTTTGTGTAGATCTCGTCGGCGGTCATTTTGGAGAGGACGTTCTTGGAAACGTCGTTGAGCTTTGTGAAATCGAAGAGGCAGCCAGACGTTGCCATCTTCTTGATATTGAACGGGAAGTCAAGGCAGGACTTGTCCGGATTCTGCGCGTGCCATTCCTCAAAGTTGGAATTCAGCAGGGTGAGCAGGTATTCCCAAACCGCCTCTGTGACGTAACCCATCTCGCGGTAGTCGTCCATCTTGGCACCCATATCACGCTTGGAGAGCTTCTTTTTGCCGCCGTTTTCATCGGTTTTCAGAATCTGTGCGGTATGCAGATATTTGGGCATCTTAAAGCCGAGGTAGTTGAACAGCATGATGTGCTTGGGCAGGGAGGGAAGCCAGTCCTCGCCGCGAATGACGTGCGTGGTCTTCATGAGGTGGTCGTCAACTGCGTGCGCAAAGTGATAGGTGGGGATGCCGTCGGATTTGAGCAGAACGAAGTCCTCGTCGTTTTCCGGTACCTCAAGGCTGCCCTTGACCTGATCTGTGAATTTCGTCTTCTTGTCGGGATCGCCGTTTGCAAGGATCCGGATCACAAAGGGGTCGCCTGCCGCAAGGTGTGCGCGGACCTCCTCCATGGTGAAGACTCTTCCTGCCAGCATTGCGGCGCGCTTCTGCTCTGCTGCAACGTGCCAGTCGGTGTTTTTGATCTCCGCCTTTTTATCGGTTTCCTGGATCTCCTCAAGCTCCTCTGCCGTTGTGAAGCACGGGTATGCCTTACCCTCGGCAACGAGCTTCTTTGCGAAAACGTGATACAGCTCTGCACGCTGGGACTGCTTGTACGGTCCGTATGCGCCGACCTCGTGGAGGTTTCCGTTTTCGTCGATGCGGGGGCCCTCGTCGTATGCTACACCGTAGTCGGAGAGGGTGCGCAGCAGTGCTTCGACTGCGCCCTTGATCTCACGCTGACCGTCGGTGTCCTCGATACGCAAAAAGAATACACCTCCGGATTGGTGTGCGAGTCTTTCGTCGACCACGGCCTGATACATACCGCCGAAGTGGACGAATCCTGTGGGGCTTGGCGCAAACCGCGTAACCTTTGCGCCTTCGGGCAGGTTACGTGCGGGGTAGCGTGCCTCGATTTCCTCGACCGTTGCGGTGACGTTTGGAAAAAGAAGCTCTGCGAGTGCTTGGTAATCCATGTTGTATATCCTTTCTGAATCGGAATTGCGGAGTGCCGCAAATAAAATATCTGTGCCAAAATAACTGTACATATACAATAGTATACCACAATCAGCGGCATTTGTCTATCCTTTTATTTGAATTTCTTTGGGATATTTTTGCGTTTGAGGGTTAAATGCGATGGGCGCAGAAAAAAACGCCCTTGAAATGTGAAGAATGTGTAAATTCCGTGCCGATTTCATGGAGATTATGCAGATAATATGGTATAATAATATGAAACACAGAAGAATTATGCCGATCATAAAGGCAGGGAGGTGTTTTTCGTGAAGCGAAGCACAAAGGCGCGCATCAAGCGCTGGAGCGTGCTGCCGCTGTGTCTGCTTATCTGCGTTGGTATGTATTTTTGCGCACATGCGCTGGCACAGCATATTTTTTCCAACACCGCAGCGGAAGCAGGCGGTGCAGGCACTGCAGACGTGAGGGAGGGGCTATGGTGCTATAACTCTCTGAATGCGCGTGAGCAGCAGGTATACGAGGCCATTGAGTGGGCTGCGGACGGACGCCGTCGGACCTCGCGGCGCGTTGCCTTCGTGCCGACGGAGGAGGAATTCATCCGTGCAGTACAGGCGCTTTCTGCGGACAGACCGGAATACTGCGACGTGCTGTGGCAGGAATCCAGGATGGAGGCAGGGGCGTATTCCGCCTGCGTAAGGCTGACTTATATGGAGGACGACGCACAGCGTCGCAAGGCAATGCGTGAGGCTGCGAGAGTACTGCTTGCCGGTGTCCGGACCGAGGGCGGATGGGACTGTGCACGCGGCTTGCACGATGCGCTTGTGTCACGGGTGACCTATTCGGCACAGGATGGGGACACTGTATCTGCCGTCGGCAGTACGGCGTACGACGCATTGGTGCTCGGACTTTCGGACAGCACAGGCTATGCGGCTGCGTATACATACCTTTGCCGGGAGGCAGGGATCAGCTGCATGACCGTGACGGGTATGGCAACGGACGGTACGGCAGAGTTCCGGCACGCCTGGAATGCGCTGATGCCCGAGGACGTGCCCGGTTATACGGATGTGATGTGGAACGACGCTGCGGCGATCGAGCTTCCGTTTCACGGTTATTATTTTTTGTCGCTTGAGGAGATGGGCGCGGATCATACGCCGGATGGCTATCTTCAGCTCAGCGGCGGCGACACGAACCACTTTTACGAGCGAGAGGGCTGCTTTGCCGATACCGAGGAGGAGATCCCCGCGCTGCTTGTCCGTATTTTGACGGAAGCAAGACGGGAGGGGACATATTGGGCGGAGCTTTGTATTCCGCGCGAGGTCGGTCTGCCCGACTATGCACTTGAGGAATACCTGAACGAAGCCATTGCGGCCGTGAACGCAGACGAAGCACAATCCGATCTGCCGAAGCTGCGCACGGTGAACCGCATCTACCACGCTTCTGTGGCGGGCGGCGGCATGACGGTGCAGCTATTTTATGAGAACAGATCCGAGGAGACGGAATAAATGACAGATATCAGCAGAACCACGCGCACGGTATCCGAGGAGGAGCTTGCAGAGCAGCGTGCGTATACTGCGAAAATCGCCGGATGGAACGAGGCGTTTTTGGCAGAGAATGGCAGGGAACGGCGTTATTATATCCAGACCTTTGGCTGTCAGCAAAATGAAGCGGACAGCGAACGGCTTGCCGGAATGGCAGAGGCGATGGGATACGTGCCTGTCGATACCGCGGCGGATGCCGATCTTATTCTGATCAATACTTGTGCCGTGCGTGAGCATGCGGAGGAGCGGGCGCTGTCTATTACCGGACAGTTCAAGCACCTCAAGGAGCGCAATCCGGAGCTGATTATCGGCATCTGCGGATGTATGGTTTCTCAGGAAACGCGTAAGGAACGCATCAAGCACAGCTATCCCTACGTCAGCATTCTGTTCGGCACGTCGATGCTCTATCGTCTGCCGCAGATCCTGTACGCATATATTGCCGGACGCAAGCGGCAGTTTTTCCTGGATGCCGGCGATCCCGGCTGTATCGCGGAGGGAATTCCCGTGCGCCGGGCAGATGCCAGAAAGGCATGGGTATCCATCATGTACGGGTGCAACAACTTTTGCTCCTACTGTATCGTACCCTACGTGCGCGGCAGAGAACGCTCTCGCCGGCTGCACGCCATTCTTGAGGAGATCCGGGGGCTGATAGCAAACGGATACCGCGAGATCACTTTGCTTGGACAGAACGTCAATTCGTGGGGACACGACCTTGACGAGGGTGTGGAGTTTCCCGATCTGCTTGCGGCAATCTGTGCGCTGGAGGGGGATTTCCGCGTGCATTTTATGACCTCGCATCCAAAGGATGCCTCGCATCGGCTGATTGACGTGATGGCAGAAAACGAAAAGGCGGCAAAGCATTTCCATCTGCCCATGCAGTCAGGCTCAAATCGGGTGCTTGCGGCAATGAACCGACGCTACACGGCGGAGTCGTATCTGAATATCCTTGCGTATATGCGGCAGAGGATGCCGGATATTACCGTGACCTCTGACATCATTGTGGGATTCCCGGGCGAGTCGGAGGAGGATTTTGAGAAAACCCTGGAGGCGGTGCGCATTGCGCGCTGCGACCAGCTTTTCACGTTTATATATTCGCCGCGCACGGGGACACCCGCTGCCCGCATGGAGCAGCTTCCTGAAAAGGTCAAGCAGGACCGTATGGCGCGGCTGCTTGCGGTACAGAACGAGATCATGCTGGAAAAGAACCTGGCGTGCGTCGGCAAAGAGTATATGATTCTTGTTGAGGGCCTGAGCCGGGGTGACCGCACGATGTACGCAGGACGGACGGACGGCGGAAAGCTGGTGCATTTCCCGGCAGATCCGGATCAATCGCTGACGGGCAGAGTGATTCCCGTCAGGATCACGGCAGCGGAGACCTACAATCTTTGGGGCGAGGCTGTCCTGTAATGGAGCAACCACTATAAATTTTTTGATATCAAAGGAGAATACAACAATGGACGCTATTATGGAATTGGCCGCACAGCTTGGCCGTGCAATCAAGGAGGATGCCCGCATCAAGCGTATGGAGGCTGCAACGGAGGCCTATAAAAACGATTCGCATCTTCAGTACAAGATGACGGAATACAACGTGCAGACGATCGCGCTGACGGAGGAATACAAGAAGGACGAGAAGGATATGGAGGTCATCCACGCCATTGAGGCGCGCATCAACAGCCTCTATGCCGAGATCTCCGCACTTCCCGTTCTCGTGGAATACAACGAGGCCCAGGAGGAGGTCAACAGATTCATGAACTGTGTCAACGAGGAGATCACATACCAGATTACGGGCGAGCGTCCTTCGGATGAAGCATCCGGCTGTACGCACGACTGCTCGACCTGCCGGGGCTGCCATTGATCCAGGATATTTTAAGACAGGAGATATAAAACGATGGCTGTCACACCGTTTATGCAGCAATATCTTGCAATCAAGGAAAAATACAAGGATTACGTGCTGTTCTTCCGCCTGGGTGATTTCTATGAAATGTTCCACGAGGACGCCATAACCGTATCCAAGGAGCTTGAGCTGACGCTGACAGGCCGCGATTGCGGCGAGGCGGAGCGCGCCCCGATGTGCGGGATTCCGTATCATTCCTCTGAAACGTATATCAGCCGTCTGATCGCACGGGGCTTCAAGATTGCGATATGCGAGCAGCTTGAGGACCCTGCAACGACAAAGGGAATCGTCAAACGCGACGTCGTCCGTATCATTACGCCCGGCACGCTGATTGAAAATTCCATGCTTGATGAAAGCACGAATAACTATCTTTGCGCGGTGATGCTCACCGATGGGGCCGCCGCCGCTGCCTTCGTTGATATTTCGACGGGGGACGTTTCCGTGACGGCTGCCGAGGGGGAGAGCGCAGATGCGTATATCATCAACGAGCTCGGTGCCTACACGCCGCGTGAGGTATTGCTCAACGTTTCGCGCACGCAGAATGAGGCGCTTGGAACGTATCTTTGTGACCGTCTGCACGCTATGGTTGAGGACGGACAGGCATACCGCTTTGACGCTGTGAGCGCTGAGGCGCGCGTGCGCCGCCAGTTTGGCGAGGGCGCTGCGCAGATTCCCGATTCGGCACAGGGCAGCGTGATGCGGGCCGCCGTCGGCGCACTGCTTGACTACGTGGAGGAAACGCAGAAGACGGATATTTCCTATATTCGCACGCTGCATACGTATTTTGGTGGACAGTATGTGGAAATGGACGTCAACACGCGGCGCAATCTGGAGCTTTGCGAAACGATGCGCCAAAAGGAAAAGCGCGGCTCGCTGCTCTGGGTGCTTGACCACACCCGTACTGCCATGGGTGCGCGTAATTTGCGCCGATGGATCGAGATGCCGCTGACCGACGTTCGCCGGATTTGGCGCAGATAGGAAACGGTGCGTGCCTTTTTTGAGCACTATCTGCAGCGCGAGGAGATCGGTATGTATCTGCGTGACGTTCTGGATATGGAACGGCTGATCACGCGCGTCATTTACAATACGGCCGGTCCGCGCGATATGCGTGCAATTGCCAATACCATCGCGGTGATCGCTCCCATCAAGGCATTGCTGTCGGAGATCGACTGTCCGGAGCTTGCAAGGGTTGGCGCGCAGCTTGACGAGCTGACCGACCTGTACCGCTGCATCAACGACGCCATTGACGATGCACCGCCGTTTTCCGTGCGTGAGGGTGGCTTTATCCGTCCCGGATATTCCGAGGACGTGGATCGTCTGCGCGATATCATGCATGACGGAAGTGCCTGGAAGGAAAAGATCGAGGCGGACGAGCGCGAGGCAACGGGGAGTCCTAAGCTCAAGATCGGCTATAACAAGGTGTTCGGATACTATATTGAGGTCACAAACTCATACCGTGATATGGTTCCGGATCGCTACATCCGAAAGCAGACGCTGACGGGTGGAGAGCGTTATATCACGCAGGAGCTCAAGGACATGGAGGCAACGGTGCTCGGTGCCAAGGATAAGAGCTACGCGCTTGAATACGAGCTGTTCCAGCGTGTGCGTGAAACGCTGTGTGTCCATGCCGCGCGTATCCAGGCATCGGCGGCTTTGCTTGCCGATATCGACACCTACATCTCTCTTGCGGAGGCGGCTAACCGCAATCACTACGTCTGCCCGGAGGTGGACGAGGGGGATGTTATCGACATCCGTGACGGCCGCCACCCTGTCGTTGAGAAATTCGCAGGTGACAGCTATTTCGTTCCCAATGATACCCAGCTCGATACGGGGGCAAGGCGTCTTGCACTCATCACGGGACCGAATATGGCAGGAAAATCAACGTATATGCGGCAGGTTGCCCTGATCTGCATTATGGCACAGATCGGCTCCTTCGTGCCTGCAAGGTCGGCGCGCATCGGCGTTGTGGACCGTGTGTTCACGCGTGTCGGCGCATCGGACGATCTGGCATCCGGTCAATCCACCTTTATGCTGGAAATGACGGAGGTTGCATACATTCTCGCACACGCAACGAGCCGGTCCCTGATCATTTACGATGAGATCGGGCGCGGTACGTCCACCTACGACGGAATGTCCATTGCGCGTGCGGTACTCGAATATACGCTTGGAAAGCGGATCGGCGCGAAAACGCTGTTTGCCACACACTACCACGAGCTGACCGAGATTGAGGGCACGCTTGAGGGAGTCGTCAATTTCAACATTGCGGCAAAGAAAAAGGGCGACGATATCATTTTCCTGCGTAAAATCATTCCCGGACCTGCCGACGACAGCTACGGTATTGAGGTCGCAAAGCTTGCCGGAATTCCTGCAGAGGTCATCCGACGTGCCAAGGAGGTTCTTGCCGCACTGGATGAGGGCGAGGCTGTGACGGTGCGCGGAAGACGGACGATTGCGCCTATCGAGGAGCAGTTTGCCATGGATTTCTCTGCTGCAGAGGAGCGTGACGTTGCTGCCGGGGAAATCAGACGGCGGCTTTTGGAAACAGATATCAATACGCTGACGCCGCTTGCGGCAATGAATTTACTGAATGATCTGAAAAATATGGCTGGGGAATAATAAGACGCTATATGAATGTGCTTTTTGGAAGGAGGTGTGGCCTTGGGCATTATCAATGTTCTTGATTTTCACGTTGCAAACCTGATTGCGGCAGGAGAGGTCGTTGACCGTCCGGCCTCTGTCGTCAAGGAGCTTTTAGAGAACGCCATTGATTCCGGAGCCGATACCGTAACGGTAGAGATCAAGCGCGGTGGTGTTTCGTTCATCCGCGTTTCCGATAACGGATGCGGCATGGCACGCGAGGACGTCCCCGTTGCGCTCAAGCGGCACGCGACGAGCAAGATCCGGGAGGCCGACGACCTGAACTCCATTGCGACGCTTGGATTCCGTGGGGAGGCGCTTGCAGCGATTGCTGCGGTTTCGGAGCTGCGTATCATGACGAGGCGGGGCGAGGACGCCACGGGCACGCTGTTGGAATCCTCCGGCGGGCGCGTCACAAATCTGGCGGATGCGGGATGCCCGCAGGGAACCTCAGTCATCGTCGAAAATCTCTTTTTCAATACGCCTGCACGGTTGAAATTTTTGAAAAAGGACGGCACGGAGGCGGCAAACGTTGCCGCATACGTGGAAAAAATCGCGCTTTCGCATCCGGAGATCACCCTGCGCTTTATCATGGATGGGGAACTCAAATATGCGACTGCCGGCGACGGAAGCCGCCGCTCGGTTATTTACGCGGTGCTCGGCCGTGACTTCTCGAAGAAAAGCATTGAGATCCGCGGCGGCTTCGACGGCGTGAGCGTGTCAGGCTATATCGGATCGCCGGAGAACGTTCGGGGCAATCGCAATCTGCAGATTTTCTTTATCAACAACCGATATATCCGCTCCAAGACGGTATCCGCTGCGCTGGAGCAAGCATTTTCAACCTACATACCCTCCGATAAGTTTCCGTGTGCGGTTCTGTATCTGCAGATGCATGCGGCGTCGGTTGACGTCAACGTGCATCCGGCAAAGCTGGAGGTCAAATTCTCCAATGAGCGCGTGGTATTTGAATCGGTTTATTACGCCGTGCGCGGTGCGCTGGAGAGCAGCCTGTCCCGACCGGAGCTGAAGCTCGTTGAGGAATCCGCGCGGAAGCAGGCACAGCGCACGCTGCTCCACCCCTTCGTTCCCGTAGTGGAGGGGCGCGGCGGCGATGCACCGATACCCGCAAAGGATCTTTTGCAAACGCTGGACGTATCTGCGGGAGAGCAGCAGTCTTCTTCCGGCGGTGAGCCACAGGCGACCGCGGCAGAGCAGACCAAACGGGAGAGCCGCTTTGCACAGGAAAAAACGGACGGAGGCTCGATGCCCAAGGCATCTGCGTACTGCGGGATCAAGGAATCGCCTGCGGTAGAGGAAACCGCCTTGGATCATCTGCCGATATCCGTGCCGCGCGGCTTCGGCGCGCCCGCACGTGAGGAGAATTCCGTACGGACGACTGTCCGGACGGACGACGGAGCGTCTGAAGCACGGCACCGGGAAAAGGAAGCGGCTTTGACGGAACGCGGGCATGATGCGGTGCGGCCGGAGGCAAAGGCACACGTATCGGATACTGCCGCCGTACCGGATAAGACACCTGTGTGTGCAGACGAGGCGGATGTGCCTTTGGCCGAAGCCGTGCATACGGTGCCGCAGTACCGTATGGTCGGAGAGCTGTTCCAGTGCTACGTTGTGCTCGAATGCGGCGATACGATGTATCTTGTGGACAAGCACGCTGCGCACGAGCGGATCCTGTTTGAGCAGTTCAAGGCAGGTGTCAGATCCCGCGAAACGACGGTGCAGGCGCTGTTGGTTCCCTTGGACGTTTCAATGACGGCGGTGGAGATGAATGCCGCAGAGGAGTTCGGTGAGGAGATCCGTGCCATCGGCTTTGACTTTCTGCTGCAGGACACGGGCGTGCGGATTTTGGCAATTCCGTCGTTTTTGTCCGTGCAGGCTGCTGCAGATGCATTCTCGGAAACCGTTTCGAATCTGTGCGACGGACATGGAGGCGCCGCGCTGACACAAAACGCACGCTGGGAGAGGGCGCTCTTTCAGGCATCGTGCAAGGCGGCAATCAAGGCAGGGAGAGTGTATGATGCGGCACATCTGAAGTGGATCTGTGACCGCGTGCTGTCCGATCCTGCGATCCGATACTGTCCGCACGGAAGACCGGTGTGCTTTACTATGACCAAGAGTATGATCGAGGGCCGCTTCGGCCGGATCTGAGTTATAAGATCGAATGCCGTGCAGAGCTGTTTTCTCTGTGCGGCGGCAAAGGAATCCTAAGAAAGGAATTTGTCAGAATGGAAAAATTCAAACCAAAATTCGAGCTTCTCTCCACGGAGGGAAACGCTCGCCGCGGACGGTTTCATACCGTGCACGGCGTGATCGAAACACCCGTATTCATGAACGTTGGTACGTCTGCCGCGATCAAGGGCGGTATCTCCACACAGGATCTTTACGAGGTTGGATGTCAGGTGGAGCTGTCCAACACCTACCATCTGCACGTCAGACCCGGTGACGAGGTCATCCGTGATCTGGGCGGTATTCACAAATTCTTCAACTGGGACAGACCGGTTCTCACGGACTCCGGCGGATTTCAGGTCTTTTCGCTTGCAAAGCTTCGCCGCATCAACGAGGAGGGCGTGCATTTCCAGTCCCACATTGACGGAAAGCGTATTTTCATGGGACCGGAGGAATCCATGCGCATCCAATCCAATCTCGCTTCGACGATTGCGATGGCGTTTGACGAGTGCATTGAGAACCCTGCACCCTATGAGTACGTAAAGCAGTCTATTGCGCGTACCACGCGCTGGCTGTACCGATGCCGTGAGGAAATGAATCGACTCAACGCACTGCCCGAAACCATCAACCCGAGCCAGCTTCTGTTCGGTATCAATCAGGGCGGTACGTATCGGGATCTGCGCGTGGAGCATATGAAGCAGATCGAGGAGCTGGATCTTCCCGGATATGCGATCGGCGGTCTTGCCGTCGGTGAGCCTGCGGAGATCATGTACGACATCATCGAAACGCTGCACCCGCATATGCCCAAGGATAAGCCGCGCTATCTGATGGGTGTCGGAACGCCGCAGAATATTGTGGAGGCGGTTTACCGCGGCGTGGATTTCTTTGATTGCGTTATGCCGTCCCGCAACGCAAGACACGGCTATCTTTTTACATGGCACGGCACGATGAACATTCTCAACAACAAATTTGAGCGCGATTCCCGTCCCATCGACGAGGGATGCGGCTGTCCGGCCTGCCGTCACTACTCACGAGGCTATATCAGACACCTGCTCAAGGCCAAGGAAATGCTTGGAATGCGGCTTGCGGTTCTTCATAACCTCTTTTTCTACAACGATCTGATGGCAAGGATCCGTCAGGCGCTGGATGCGGGATGCTACGAGCAGTTCTACCGTCAGTATCACGATCTGCTTGCAACCCGACCGGATTATAAATAACGCATTATCCCCAAATACGACCCCCGACGAATGTGTAATCTGCACATTCTGTCGGGGGATATTTTTTTCTCTCTGCTGGATTCCGGTTCTTTTTTGGGGGGAGGGGCGCATAGAATAACAGCAACAAAAAGCAAAGGACGTGAATCTTTGTGGACAGAATCATGCGCAGCCTGCCGCCGCTGCTGCGGGACAGGCTGAATATAGATGGGAAGCGGCAGATATCGGAGCTTCATCTGCGTGTGGGCGCTATGAGCAGCGTGACGTATTCCGACGGGGAGGGGGCGCGTATCGTCCCGCTTCCGCGGGCGGCACTGACCGTGGAGGAGCTGCACGGAATTCTTGGCGGACTCTGCGGCGGATCGGTGCATACATATGATGAGGGGCTGCGGCGCGGATATTTCTCTCCGATGGAAATGCCCGGTGTGCGCGTGGGAGTAGGCGGTCGGCTCCTGTGCCGGAACGGAATGCCGGATCGCCTGCAGCAGATCCGGACGCTGTGCATCCGTTTTCCAAGTCCTGCGCCTGCAACGCGCAGAATGCAGGCACAGCTTTTAGACGTTTTGTGCGGGACAGCGGATTTTTCCGGGCGTGACGCCTCCCTTGCTCCCGATGGGATGCGCGTGCTTCCGACGCTGCTGTATGCGCCTCCGGGCGTTGGAAAAACGACGGCTTTGAGAGGGATTTTGCGTGCGTTGACGAGTGGAGAGGCGGGGATGCGCGCTGTCAATGCGGCAGTCGTTGATACGTCCGGGGAGCTATGGGAGGACTCGCTTTCTGCGTGCTGTGCGGACGTTCTGACGGAATATCCGCGTGGGATGGGGCTTTCGCTTGCGGTGCGTGCGTTTGCACCGCAGGTGGTTCTATGTGACGAGATCGGGTGCGAGGAGGAGGCCGAGGCGATCCTGCGTGCACAGGCAGGAGGCGTTCCGCTGATCGCAACGGCGCACGCGCATACGCTTGCGGAGCTTCTGTGCCGTCCGTGCTTTTCCGCACTTCACAGATGCGGCGTGTTTGCCCAATACGTACGGCTTTTCCGGCAGGGAAATGCGTTTTCCTTTTTGCGGGAGGAGGCAGTATGACGGTCAGGATTGTCGGCGCCGTGCTGTGCGGAGCGGCGGCGCTGTACACCGGAGGTGCGCTGTGCGCGCAATGGGAGCGGCGTGTGCGCATGCTGCGCGGCTTCTGCCGTTTGGTATCTGCGCTTGAGGTTGGAATCGGGGAGATGGGACTTCCGCTGTCGCAGCTGTTTTCTGCATTTGGTGAGGAGGAGCTTGAGCGATGCGGGTTTCTGCCCGACGTGCGTGCGCGGTATGCGAATGGCGGGGCGGCGGGTCTTGCTGCGGAAGCGTATGCTGCGTGCGGGGTATCGGTTTGTCTGGAACGGGAAGAATCGGCACTTCTGACTTCGTTTTTTGAGATCCTTGGAACGGAGGACCGCGAGCATACGCGCGGCAGATGCGCGTACGTGCGAGGGATGCTTGAGCAGCTTCATACGGAGGCTGCGGCTGCGCTTCCCACACGGTGCCGTGTTGCAAGAACGCTGTCCGCTTCAGCGGGCGGCGTGGTTCTTCTGCTTCTGTTATAAGGTATTTGGGGAGGCATAGCATGGACATTACATTGATTCTCCGTGTGAGCGGGATTGGGTTTCTCGTATCCGTGATCTGTCAGGTGCTGTCGCGGTCGGGCAGGGAGGAGCAGGCGCTTTTGGTCAGTGTGACGGGAATGATTCTCGTGCTTCTGATGCTGATCGGACAGCTTGAGCAGCTCATTGCTTCCGTGCGCGGGGTGTTTGGGCTTTGAGTACGGTTCTGCAGCAATCCTATACGGACGTCTTGCGGCTGTGCGGCTGTGCTGTCCTTGCGGCACTTTGTCTGACGGTTTTGCGTGGGTGTGCGCGCGGCGGCTTTGCGGGGGCGGTGAGTGCTTGTCTGTGTGCGGTGCTCGCTGCAGCGGCGATTGAGCTTGCGGTTCCTGTGCTGTCAGAGCTGCGCCGGGTGTGTTTGCCGTTTCTTTCGGACAAGCACGCACAGGTTTTGTTCCGTGCGATGGCCGTCGGGATGACGGTGCAGCTCAGCGCGGATACGGTCCGCGATCTTGGTGAGGGCGGGCTTGCGGATCGGGTTGAGCTTGCGGGACGGGCCGTTCTGCTCTGCATCGGTCTGCCGCTGTATGAGGAGATTCTGTCGATGGCGGAGGCGCTGTTATGTCTGTAAGCGAACGAGCCGGGGATACGCTGCGCTCCTTTTGGGAGGAGGCGGGCGGGGGTGCCTTTATCAATACACTGCCGGATGCGTTTGGGCTTGACGGACAGATGCCATCCTCCGATGCGGTGCTTCGTCTTTTGGACGGAGAGGCGGCACTGTCGCGGATATGGGATGCCCTGCGCGGCGAGGGTGTCGGCGCAGGAGCGCTGTGCGCAAGACTGTGCGGGATCCTGCTTCTTTGCGCGATATGGCGGCTGTACCGCGGTGAGGCGCGCGGCGTGCACGACGATTTTCTGTGCGGGATCAGTGCGCTTGTATGTGCGCTGATTGGCTTTGAGGCACTTGCCGGTGCGTTTGCGTCATCGGCATCCTATCTTGCGGAAATACATACGGCAATGACGGCGGCACTGACTACGCTGTGTACGCTCTCTGCTATGCGCGGCGCGGTAGTTACCGCATCCGTGACGTCGGTGGGAATGGCGCTGTTTCTCTCGGTTATGGAGGTGCTGTGTACGGGTGTCTGCTTTCCGTTTCTGCGTGTCTGCACGGGGCTTTCTCTGGCAGCGGGTGCGGGAGGGGGATCGGTGCTGTCAGAGCTGTCTGCGCTGCTCAGGAAGCAGTTTTTGTTTCTCATCGGGGGCATGATGACGATTCTTTGTGCCGTTTTATCCTATCAGACGGTGCTTTCCAGGGCCGCAGATTCCGTGACCATGCGTGCGGTGCGCTTTACGCTGTCGGGGACGGTTCCTATCATCGGCGGTGCGGTCAGCGAAGCGGCGAGCACCGTTGCGGCGGGATTTTCTCTTGTGAAGCGAACGGTAGGGGTGCTCGGGGCGGCACTGCTGCTGTGGCAGATGCTTCCGCCGATCTGTGAGGTGATCCTGCTCCGGGCGGCACTGTCCTTATCTGCTGCGCTGGCCTCCCTGCTCGGGATGACGCGGGAGGCGGATATCCTGCGCGACTGTGCCTCCATTGGGGGATTTCTTTTGGCGATCGTGATTGCCGCATCGGTGCTGTATCTTCTGATGCTGTCGCTGTGCATCGGCACTTGATGAGCGTGGGTGGCGCCGGTATGCGGCGCACCTTGATTTCGGGAGGAGATTTCTGATGCTTGCTGCACCGGTTTACACGCTGATCGTGCTGACGCTTATAATGTCCCTTATGCTTTCTCTCTGGAGGAGAGGGAGCGCGCTGTTGCCCTATATGCGCTTTCTTTCTGCGCTCGTGCTGCTGCTGACGTTGCTTTCTCCTCTCGGTACGGTGCTCTCTCGCCTTTTTGGGGATGGGATTACGCTTCTTCCGGACGCGGAGATTTCCGGAATTGGGAGCGGACAATATGCGGAGGGGGTGATTGCATTGGCGCGGGAGGAGATCTGCACGGCACTTGCGGCACTGCTGAAGGCAAGGACGGGCGTGCCGATTTCCGGCGAGGATATCACGCTGACTACTATGCGCGAGGAGGACGGCTCTGTGAGTGTGATTGCCGTCACGCTGACGCTGCGGGACCGCGCACACAGGATCGTAATGGAGAAGCTGCGGATTCTGACCGAGGAAACGCTTTTGTGTCCGTGTACTGTAAAGGAGGCGTACGATGAATGACATCCGTGTGTTTTTGCGAAAATATCCGTTTCTTCCGTGGGCGGCTGGAGTGGCAATTCTTGGATTGCTGCTTCTTTTGTCGGCATCGGGAGGCGCTTCGGGAGGGGAGGTGGTTGGGCAGTCATATCGGGAGGAATACGCGCATAGAATTGCACAGATGGCAGATACGCTGCCGGGTGTAGACGACGTTTCCGTTCTTATTACGCTTGAGGAGGAGGGCGAGGGCGTTCGCGTACCGCGTGTCCGCGGGATCGCGCTGACGTATCGCGGCGACGGCGGAGCACAGACGCGTCTTGACATTCTGAATCTGATCTGCGCGGCGCTGGACGTTGCGGCAGATCGGGTATGGGTCGGAATAAAGGGAATACATGAGTAAAGGAGAGCTTTTATGCAATTACTTGGCAGGCATTATCTTGGACACGGAGAGGAAGCGGAATCGGTGTGTGGGGAGGGCGTTTCCTCGTCTGAAACGGATACGCTTTTGTGCGGAGAGGAGGAGCTTGAGGCGCTGTGTGAGATTGTGGAGGACGGCGGGCGTATGCCTCCCTGGATGCGTGCTGCGGCAGAAGCGGTCAGGGAGAACAGACGGCATTTTCTGACGGCAGCCTCGGTGCTCGTCATCGGCTTTGCGGTATATCTGAATTGGTCTATGGCAGAGCGTACGGCGTCGAATGCGCTTTTGAAGGATAACCCCGGCACGGACGGAGGATCGGTTTCTGTAGGAGAGGTCCTCGAGAACGAAAACGACAGTACGGAAAAGGATGAGTATTTTGCGGTTTCGCAGATCAATCGTCAGCGTGCGCGTGACGAGGCGATTGCGGTCTTGCAGGAGGTTGTGGAGGGTGCGGCAAATCTGACGGACGTACAGTCGGAGGCGTTTGCACAGATATCGCGGATCGCAGCCGATATCGAGCACGAGGCCGCCATCGAGTCGCTGATCAAGGGCAAGGGCTTTGCCGATTGTGTGGCGGTCATCAGCGGGGATCTGGCAAGCATCATCGTCAAAACCTCGGCGCTTCTGCCGAATGAGGTGGCGCAGATCCAGGAGATCGTTTACGAAACAGCGGGAATTCTTCCGGTCAACGTCAAAATCATCGAAAAATGACGGAGCGCTTTGCAGGCGATGAAGCTGTAAATAAAAAAGTTCAATGCCCCTCGGCTGAGGGGCATTGCTTATACCGGAAAACGGTTGATCGGTGCCTCCCGTGCTTCTGCGGGAATCCGCATCGGATGGGGAGCGTTCACTTGCGGTGCGGTCTTAAGCAGGCAATCGGCGGAATGTTCGCTCATTTTCCTAAATCGTATCATATTCGACAAAATATGACTAAAAAACAGATAAAAAGATAAAATTCCGAAAATTAATCGACAAAATAACAAATTAAAAATATGAAAATTTGGTTATATCGTCGTTTTTAGGGATTCGAAAAAATAATTTTTTGTGGAGAAACCGTTGACAATCCGGTGTCCGTATGGTAATATATTACATGAAAACACGAAGCACCTCTGCGCTGTCAGACAGTGGTGGGGATGCTCTCTTGATACATCAAAAACGAGAAAATGAGGGAGTCGAGTATGAAGGTTTTATTTGCGGATTTCGGAGCGGATGCGAGAATGCTGTTCGGAGAAAATATCAGGCGTTACGGTACGCTTGAGCTTCTTGAGGCGTCAAACGGTGAGGATGCGGTGCAGCAGATTCTCCAAAACGACCCGGACGTTGCAATTGTGGATGCGTGGCTGCCCAAGCTTGACGGGCTTGGCGTCATTCAGTCGGTGCGCAGGATTGGCGGAAAGCATCTGGTCCGCCCGCAGTTTATATTTATCAATTATGCGGGTGCTGCAAATCTGTTTGCGGAGGCCTCCTGTGCCGGTGCCTCCTATTGCGTCACGAAGCCGCTTGATTACAGAGATCTGTGGAAGGTTCTTTCAATGCTTGCCGAGCGAGCGTGCAGCGGCAGATGGGACGGCGGACACGCGGACAGCACCGTGCAGGGAGAATGTATCCCGGCCGTCTTTTCCGGTGACGAGGGTGCGGTGGAGCATCCGCGTTACGACTACCGCGACAACCCGATGAATCTGATGCCCGGTGGTCTTGCAGGTCCGGAGCGGCTTCACGGCGTGAGTGGCGACGAGGACGGCCACGAGCTGGAGGCACAGGTGACGAAAATCATCCACCGGATCGGAGTTCCGGCACACATCAAGGGCTATCAGTATCTGAGAACGGCTATTTTAATGGCAACTGAGGATCCCGACATCATCAATTACGTGACGAAGATGCTGTATCCGACCGTTGCAAAGCAATATAAAACGACGTCTTCCCGCGTGGAGCGTGCTATCCGCCATGCAATCGAGGTGGCGTGGGACAGAGGGGACGTGGACGTGCTCAACGAGTATTTCGGATATACCATTCAGAACAACCGCGGAAAGCCGACCAATTCCGAGTTCATTGCGATGATTTCCGACCGTCTGCGGCTGTCAAGAAGAAGCAGATAAGAATAAATGCCAAAGCAGGAGCAGATACTGTGGAGTATCGCCCCTGCTTTTTTTTTGTAAAATTCCAAGAAATTTATGAAAAGCACTTCCATTTTTTGCAGAAGTGTGGTACAATAATAAGTGTATACGGGTGCAAATTTCCCGATTAACTGAGAAAGTGAGAGTATGACTATGACACTTGTCATTTTGGCCGCTGGTATGGGCAGCCGTTACGGTGGACTCAAGCAGATCGATCCTCTTGGCCCCGGCGGTGAATTTATTATTGACTACTCTATTTACGATGCAATCCGTGCTGGATTTGATCGCGTGGTCTTTATCATCAAAAAGGAAAACCATCAGATCTTCGAGGAAACGGTCGGCGCGCGTATTCGCGGTGCGATCGAGGTACGGTACGCATTCCAGGATATCAACGATATTCCCGACGGCTTTTCTGTTCCTGAAGGACGTGTCAAGCCCTGGGGTACGGCACACGCGCTTCTTTGTGCAAAGGAAGCGGTTGCGGGCGATTGCTTTGCCGTGATCAATTCCGATGATTTCTACGGTGCAGATTCCTTTGCAAAGGTTGGCCGGTTCCTTGCAAATACCAAGGACGACGGCGTTTGCCACTACTGTATGTGCGGATTTGTACTCAAAAATACCCTCTCTGAGAACGGTCACGTTGCACGCGGCATCTGCACGAAGGATGAAAACGGCCTTCTGACCTCGATCACCGAGCGCACAAAGATCCAGCGCAACGACGGACAGACACAGTTCTACGAGGAGGAGCTCGGTTGGGTTGACGTTTTCGAGGATTCCATCGTTTCCATGAATATGTGGGGCTTTACGGCATCCTTCTTTGATGAGATCGAATCCAGAGAGCGCGAATTTTTTGCCAATCTGAAGAACCCGCTTAAGGACGAATTCCTGCTCCCCAATATCGTCGATGCGGCGATGAAATCCGGTGCGGCTGACGTAACGGTTTTGCAGACCATGGCAAAGTGGTACGGCGTCACATATCATGAAGACAAGGCAACGGTGCAGAGCTTTATTGCTGACTGCATTGCCCAGAATGTTTATCCCGGAGGTTTATGGAAATGATTAAGTATCCCGATATTCAGTTTTTTGCAGAGCGCTTTCAGATTGCCGGCCCCATCATTGGCATCGATAAGATTGAAAACGGCCATATCAATGCAACCTACGTCATCGCGTGTGATGCCGGTGCAGAGCGGCCTGTACGCTATATTCTGCAGACCATCAATACCAAGATATTTACCAATCCCATTGCACTGATGGAGAATATCAAGAACGTTACCGATTATCTCAAGAACATCATCCGTGAAAACGGAGGGGATACCAATCGGGAGACGCTGACCTGCATTGAAACGCTGGATGGCGAGATCTGTTACGTGGATGATCAGAACCGTTATTGGAGAATGTATAACTACATCGAGGATGCGACCAGCTATCAGTCCGTCGAGCACCCGATTCTCTTTGAGAACGCAGCAAAGGCGTTTGGCAAGTTCCAGCGTCAGCTGGATGCGTATCCGGCGGATACCTTGCACGAAACGATTGCAAAGTTCCACGACACACCGAAGCGCTTCCGCGATTTTGAGGAGGCCGTTGCAAACGATGTTTCCGGCCGTGCAAAGGATTGTGCAGAGGAGATTGCGTTCTTCCTTGCGCACAAGGATATCTGCGGCGAGATTACGTCCCGCATTGCATCCGGTGAGATTCCGCTTCGCGTTACGCACAACGATACCAAGCTGAATAACATCATGATCGACAACGCAACAGACGAGGGTGTTTGCGTCATTGACCTGGACACCGTTATGCCCGGCTCTGCGCTGTATGATTTCGGTGATTCCATCCGCTTTGGTGCGTCCTCTGCGGCTGAGGATGAGCAGGATCTGTCCCGCGTCTATTTTGTGCCGGAGCTTTTTGAGGCGTACACCCGCGGATTCCTTTCCGAGGCAAAGGATGCACTCAACGACGTGGAAAAGGATCTTCTTCCGATGTCTGCGATCCTCATGACGCTGGAATGCGGTATGCGATTCCTTGGCGACCACCTCAACGGTGACGTGTACTTCAGCCTGCATTACGAGAACCAGAACCTTTACCGCGCACGCACGCAGATGAAGCTCGTTGCGGACATGGAGGCTCAGCTTGCGGATATGAAGGCGATCGTAGCAAAGTATCGCTGATCTGATGCGCAGCGGCGCCGCGCGCCGGGACGGTGCAGACGGCTGACCGATTCTGAAAAATGTACTGGCTTCTCTCACAGATATGCACCCCAAAGGTCGGACACCTTTTGGGGTGCATATTTTTATGAAAAAGCGCCTGTGAAGGCATTTTTTGCGAAATGAGAATTAAAAAAAGGGGGTTGTCGCAAGTTGAAAACTTGCAACAACCCCGGGTTACAAAGTGAACCGAATTTCCCGATTTTCATGCGAAACTCGCATGAAAATGCCCCTCAGCTGAGGGGCAAGGGGAGCTTCCTTGGAGGTGCTGCAGGAACCTGCAACACCTCGAGGACCATTATTTTTGTTTTTTGCCCGTGGGGATGTTGTAGATGGATTCGTATTCCTGCTCGTCGTTCTTTTCGCGGTCGACTGCGCCCTGAATACTGAAGTACAGGGTGGCAAGGAGGGCGTAGATGACGGAAAAGACCATGAGGAAGATCAGGAGATCCGAGGCGGATGCAAAGCCGTGAGCGATTCCCTGGAAGAACACGGAGATCAGCGTGACCACGCAGGCAAGATGGATCAGCACACGAAGTGCGGAGGGAAGTGCAAGACGGTAAACGCGGTTGACTGCAGTCAGACACAGAGAGAAGGCAAATGCTGCGAACACGATGAGATACGATGGGCCAAGGAAGATTCCTGCTGTCGTAACGTCGTATTGGTTGTACAAAAGGTCCATGTAAATGCCGTGCACGGCAATCAGGGACGCCGTGATCACCGTAAACCATACGCAGCTGTGCGAAAGGAATTTCTTTACCGTACCGGGGGCGCGGACCTCCCGCTTGAAGCGGATGAGCGAATACAGGGCGGCACAGAACAGGGCGACTGCGAAGAAGATGGCGTGTCCGGAGATGGAAATGCCGCCGCGGACCATCTCGGTGAAGGGCTGTCCCTTGGTAGGGAAGATGATTACGGCGTACGCGGCAAACTGCAGAAGGTTTAAAAGTGCGTACAGCATACAGCAAAGGTAGCCGGTGCTGCGGAAAAAGGCCGAGCTTCTTTGCTGGCGCAGCTCCGTTTGCCGCTTCCGCTCCGCTTCCTGCTCGCGCAGAATGGCTTTGGCGGTACGGGCACGGGCAAGTGCTTCTCTCTCGGATTCGCTGTGTCGTTCGGGGGAACGATTGACGATTTTTGGCATGGTATCTCCTTATCGGTAAGCGGCTGCTGCGCGGTCGCGGATCGCAGCAATTGCTGCGGAATAGTCGTTTGCACGGAATACAGCGGATCCTGCAACGAAATTGTTGGCGCCGCAGGATGCCGGAATATCTGCGTTTTCTGCGGTGATACCGCCGTCTACCTGGATCTCGATCGGCAGACCGCTGTCGCGGATCATGCGGGATACGGCCTCGACGTTCTGCATGGTTTCCAGCATGAAGGATTGACCGCCGAATCCAGGCTCAACGGACATGATAAGCACCATGTCCACGAACGGGAGCAGCGGCTCAAGGACGAACGCGGGTGTTGCAGGCTTGATAGAGATGGCGGTACGGCAGCCTCCTTCGCGGATGGCAGAGAGCACCTCAAGCTGATTCTCGCAGCTTTCGTAATGAATGGTGATGCTGTCTGCACCGGCACGGACGAAGTCCGCGATGTAGCGGATGGGATCCTCGATCATAAGATGCACGTCAAAGAACAGCCTTGTGTGCGGTCTGAGTGCGGCGATGATAGGTGCGCCGAAGGAAATGTTTGGAACAAAGTGTCCGTCCATGACGTCCAGGTGCAGCCAATCGGCTCCTGCATCCTCGATTGCCCGGACCTCACGCCGGAGCTCGGAAAAGTCTGCAGCAAGCAGGGAGGGCGCGATTTTGATCGGTTGATTCATGATGTCATCTCCTTGTGTTTGTCGCCCGTCGTGTCAGCAGGCGCACGGTATGCATACAATGCGGATGGGGCACGCAAGTCGTGCCGGAATTCCATACACCCTCAGTGCCGGTCCGGGGCGTGCAAAGCACAGGACGGTGGAACACATGGCCGGCCGGGGCGTATTTCCGATACTCCCCGGCAGCGATCTTGTGCGCTGTCGGGGATTTTTGATTTCTGTCTTATATTATACCCTTTTTTCCCTGGTCTGTCAAGCCTTTGCTTGAAATTTCAGAGGCCATATATTTTGCGGAATGAGATACTTTTTTTCATATCGTCACAAAACGGACACAAATTTGCGGTATAATATAGATACCTATTTGGTATTATGCGAAACAATCGCTGAAAAGAAAGGATTACATACAACCTATGAAACATTCCAACGTTAAAAAGCTGTTTGCTGCTTGCCTTACTGCGGTGCTTCTTGGCACAGCGCTCGTTTCCTGCGGCAATCAGGGATCGGGTGATGGAGCCGGCACCTCCGCTGGCGGCAACAATGCCGTGGGCACGACCGGTGTAGTGACGCTGACGCCGGAGGAGTACGAAAAATATTCCTTTGCCGACGTGCAGAGCGCCTTTCCCGATATTGAGTACGTATTTGCCTTCGATCACGGTGACCAAACGACCGGGGATACGGTGTCCTACGACGAATACCGCTACTATCAGCTTCTCTACAAGAATTACTTTGACAATGGTAAGGAAGAATACTGGACCACGAATCCCGAAATGAAGGCGAACGTAACGGATATGTATCTGCGCGAGATCCGCCGCAACCATGCCGTGCAGGCGGAATGTGCCCGTTACGGTATCTCTCTGTCCGAGGGAGAGCTTTTGGCGCTTGACCGCAAGAATGCGGAGTTCGTTGCGGCCTTCGGTGGACTTGACACGTTCCGCGAGGCGCTGGATATGTACTACATGACGGAATACTTTTTTGCATATCAGGGCGAAATGGAAACGCTTTACAGCAAGCTTGATGCATACTACCGTGAAAACGGACAGATTCTGACCAATCAGGCGGATATCCGTGCGATGCTGGATACCGATGCGTACGTATGCGCAAAGCACATCCTTATCAAGAACGATGCAGGTGAGGACGCTGCGAAAAATCTCGCGCTTGCACAGGATATCCTGAGCCGTCTGAACAACGGGGAGGATTTCGATACGCTGATGAATCAGTATAACGAGGATCCCGGAATGAAGTCGGAGCCCAACGGCTATCACTTCTTCCGCGGCGAGATGGTCAAATCCTTTGAGGATGCGGCGTTTGCGCTGGAGGTAGGCCAGATCAGTGACATCGTCGAATCCGATTACGGGTATCACATCATTCTGCGCTGTGCAAAAAATGCAGAGTACATGGATAAGAATCTTGCCGCGATCAGCGAGACCTATACCGCTCTGCGCTTCTATCAGCTCATTGACGAGGTAAGCGCAAATTGGACGCAGCTGCCGTCCGACCGCTACGAGGAGATCGCCGATTGGAGCTATGCGGTTTCACTGGGCAATCTTTACAAGGACAAGGAGAGCTGATTGGCGCTTCGGTTATGGGGTTCACTGAGCATACGCTGTGTCCCGGAGCGTCCCTGTACGTTATTCCGAAGGACACCTTTCTGACGGATTACCTGTCCGTTACCTTTACGCTGCCGCTTGATGCAAGCACGGCGTCCGCCTACGCGCTGCTCCCCTCTGTGCTGTGCCGCGGCTGTGAGGCGTATCCGACGCAGGATGCGCTTGCAGTACGGCTGGATACGCTGTACAACGCCGGACTTGCCGGCCGATGCGGAAAGTCCGGAGAGGCGCAGCTTGTGGTATTCCGCCTGCATTGTCTTGAGCAGGATGCGGTCCCTCCCGAGGATGAAAACGAGGGTCCGCTGTTTTCTTCACTCATAGAAACGTTCTGCGATGTCCTCTTCCATCCGCGAACGGAGCGCGGCGTATTTCTTTCCTCCTATACGGAGGGAGAAAAAAAGAACCTTGCGGAGGCCATCCGCGCACAAAGCAATAATAAGGCAGTGCTGGCCATGCACCGTCTGGAGCAGATCATGTTTGCGGACGAGGTCTTCTCCGTGCCGGCACGCGGCACGCTGGAATCGGCTGCTGCCGTGACGCCGGAGGCACTTTGGCAGGCATATACCGATATGCTTCGCCACGCTCCCGTATCGGTGACCTACGTTGGCCGTCAGATGCCGGAGCAGGTGAGGGCGGCGCTTTCTGGATTCGTATCTGCGCTCGGTCGGTACCGCAGCGCGGAGGATACGTTCCGTTCCCCACAAACGCAGGTCATTCGGCGTGCCAGGCAGCCCGTACGCGAGGTGTGCGAGCATATGGATGTCAGACAATCCAGGCTGTGCATCGGGTATCGGAGTGCGGCGGTGCTTGCTGACCGCGATTTTTACAAATTTGCCCTGTTTTGCGAGCTGCTTGGCGGCTCCGCTTCGTCGCTTCTCTTTTTGGAGGTGCGCGAGCGGATGGGGCTGTGCTACGACTGCTCGGCGTTCCCGGACGGACAGAAGGGGACGATGTTCATTACCTGCGGTATTTCCGCGGACCGCCTCGAAGCTGCGAGGGAGGCCATTCGTGCACAGATTGACGTGATCCGGCATGGAAAGGTTCCTCCGGAGGTGCTGGAAGCGGCAAGAAAATCGCTTATTTCCGCATATCGCGAGATTGAAGACAGTGCAGCAGCCCTGGGCGCCTGGTACGAAAACCGCCGTGCGGCAGGGATTGAAACCTCCCCGGAGCAGACGGTGGAGCAGGTTTTGGGCGTGACGGCTCGGGATCTTGCCCGATGCGCGGATGCACTGACGGAGGATACGGTGTATTTCCTGTGCGGAACGGGAACGGATATGGATTTGGAGGAGGATGAGGACGATGCGTTCTGCTGTGATTGAAACGCTGACGTCTGCTCGCCTGCGTCAGTCCTATAGCCGCATCCGTCACAGAAGCGGTCTGACGGTTTGTGTGCTTCCCAAGCGTTCTGCGGTTACCTGCGGTGTGATTGGGGTGAATTTCGGAGCCAACGACCGCACCTTCTGCCTTCCGGGGGGAGAGGTGATGACGCTTCCTGCGGGAACGGCGCATTTTCTTGAGCATAAGATGTTTGCCGCACGGGACGGTGAGGAGGACGCGATTGCGCGCTTTGCCCGAATCGGTGCCAATGCGGATGCGTATACGACGCCGGATCTGACCGCGTATCAGTTTTCTACGACGGATGCTGCGTATCCGGCGCTGGAGATCCTGCTTGATTTTCTGTTCCATCCGTATTTCACGGAGGAAAACGTAGAAAAGGAGCGCGCCATCATTGCTCAGGAGATCCGTATGTACGACGATACGCCCGTGCAGGCCGGCTATTACGGCCTGATGGAGGCGATGTACCATACGCATCCCATCCGCGACAACGTCGGCGGAACGGAGGCCTCCATCCGACAGATCACGCCGGAATTGCTGTATACCTGCCACAAGGCGTTTTACCGCCCGGATAACATGACACTGTGTGTTGCCGGCAGAGTAGAGGCGGACGGTGTGCTTTCTGTTTTGGATCGCTGCTTGCCCGAGAGGGGTGAGCACCCGGCTCCGGAGCGCATTTTTGTGCCGGAGCCTGTATATCCTGCCGTGCAATCGGTGCAGTATCAGGCGGATGCGGCGATTCCGCTTCTGTATCTGGGCTTTAAGGATCCCATACTGCCTGCCGATTCTGCGGCGCGCATGAGGAGAGCCGCTGCGGCTGATATACTCAATGATATTCTGTTCTGCAGATCGTCCCCCATTTACGCCGATCTGTATACGCGCGGTCTGATCAACGGCCGCTTCGGTGCGGAATATGAATACGCGGATACCTACGGCTACGCGCTAATCTCCGCAGAAAGTGCGCAGTGCGATGCAGTGGATGCGCAGATCAGGCAGTATCTTGCCGACCGCCGTGCGCTGCACGATATTACGGATGCGCAGTTTTCACGCTGCCGCAGAGTCATGTACGCATCGGCTGTAACGGCATTTGAATCGGCAGAGGACATGGCTGCCGAATGTCTGGATTGCGAAATGGAGGGGACGGATATGTTCACTCCAGTGGACGTGATGATGCAGATCACAAAAGAGGATCTGTTTTACGTCCTTGATACGCTGTATCTTCCAAAGCAGCTTTGCCGCTGCGTTGTGACGTGAGCGACGCTTTTACACGAACATAAATCAGAAAGGAACTTTTGCATTTCGAAAGTGAAGGTATGCAAACATGAATTCCACAAACGTTATCGGTTTTCCCAACCTTGGGCTCGGACCGTGGGAAATCGGAAAATTCCTGATTGAGGTGGGAAATTTTAAGATTGCCTGGTACGGACTGCTTGTTACGACGGCCATCGTTCTGGCGGTGCTTTATACCATTAAGCGCGGCAAGCAGGAGGGATTTTCTGCAGACGACGTGCTTGACTATGCCATTTGGGTGGTGTTTTTCGGCGTGCTCGGCGCCAGACTCTACTACGTTGCCATGACGTGGGGACGGTATGAGTCGTTTCTCGATATTTTTGCCATTTGGCGCGGCGGACTTGCCATTTACGGCGGTCTGATCGGCGGCGGATTGACCATCCTGGTTCTGTGCTATCTGAAGCAGAAGAGCGCGCTGAAGTTCCTCGATATGGTCGCCCCGGGCGTTGCCATTGCACAGGCCATTGGCAGATGGGGCAACTTTTTCAATGCGGAGGCCTACGGTACCATTCTCAAATACGAGTTTCTCGGAAAAACCTTCCAGACCTCCCGCTTTGCGGGACAGGAGATCCCGTGGATCATGACGATCGAAAACGTCAACGGCGCTGCGCTCTACTATGCGCATCCGACGTTTCTCTACGAGTCCCTTTGGAATATTCTGGGCTTTATCTTGCTTAATATTCGCTACAAAAATAAGAAGTTTGACGGACAGATCCTGTTCTCCTACCTCGTATGGTACGGACTTGGAAGAATGTTCATCGAAGGCTTCCGCACGGACTCGCTGTATCTTGGCAACGTCCGGGTTTCTCAGCTTCTCGCGCTTGGCTGCGTGCTGTTCGGAATTCTGTTCTACCATCTTCTCTCCAAGCGTGCACGCCCCATCCTTGCAAAGGAGCAGGATGCACAGGAATATGAAAGCCTGTTCTCGGACAAGCCCCGCAAGAGCAAGAAAAAGAAGACGGGAGCGATGCCGGCAGACCGTGTGCGGAGTGAAGCGGAGAATAGCGTAACAGACTGCGGTGAAACGGAAGCCGATCAGGACGAAACGACGGAGGAGTAACGGAGATGGCATTTATAATTGACGGTAAGAGGATCGCTGCGGAAACCCGCGCGGAAATCGCTGCAGAGGTTGCGGAGCAGAAGGCAAAGGGCGTCACGCCCGGATTGGCGGTCATCATTGTCGGTGAGAATCCCGCGTCACAGGTTTACGTGCGCAATAAGCACCGTGCCTGCGGCGAGGTCGGTATGTATTCCGAGGTGATAGAAATGCCGGCGGATACCGCTGAGGATGCGCTGCTTGCAAGGATCTCTGAGTTGAATGCGGATGGCAGGATCGACGGCATTCTCGTGCAGCTTCCGCTTCCCGCACACATCAATGAGGAGCGTGTGATCAACGCCATCGCTCCCGATAAGGACGTCGATGCGTTTCACCCGGTCAACACGGGCAAGATCATGATCGGAAATCCGGATTTTCTGCCGTGTACCCCAGCGGGCGTTATGGTCATGCTGGAAAAATCGGGGATTGAGATCTCCGGAAAGAAATGCGTGGTCGTAGGCCGCTCCAATATCGTTGGTAAGCCGATGGCGATGCTGCTGCTCGGTGCAAACGGTACGGTTACGGTTTGCCATTCCAGAACGAAGGATCTGGCGGCGCACACGCGCGAGGCGGATATTCTCGTCGTTGCGATCGGCCGTGCGGACTTTATCACGGGAGATATGGTGAAGGAGGGTGCGGTCGTCATTGACGTCGGCATGAACCGCCGTGAGGACGGAAAGCTGACGGGCGACGTCGACTTTGCCTCAACGTCGGAGCGCGCGGGCGCGATCACTCCGGTGCCCGGCGGCGTCGGACCGATGACCATCACGATGCTTCTGCGCAATACGCTGACGGCATCGAAGCTCCATCACGGGCTGTCATGACAGACAGCTTGGGTTCATAAAATATTTACAATTATTTTGCCTGTTCCGCCGCGAAAAAGCAGGGAAAACCTTGACAAAGCACGGCGAAATATGGTATAATAATATGCCGCTTGAGATTTGGCGTATAACTGGAGAACACACGGGTTCTTCGGCCTGTTACTCAGCGAGTCTATTAACGAAAGTGAGGTGCTTTTCGTGTTTGCAGTCATTGAAACTGGCGGAAAGCAGTACAAGGTTCAGGAAGGCGACATCCTCTTCATCGA
>JAGBZV010000231.1 GCA_017628075.1 Clostridia bacterium | reverse complement strand
ATATCACAGCATCGCATAATCCAAGCGAATATAACGGCTATAAGGCGTATTGGGAAGACGGCGCACAACTCGCGCCCGAGCAGGCGAACGTCGTTTCTGCGGCAATTTCCGCAACCGATATTTTCGACGGCGTCACGAGAATGCCCCTCTCCGATGCCATTGCCCAAGGAATCTGCGAGATCGTTGGCGACGCGCTCGACCGCACCTATCTTGAACAGGTCGAGGCACAGCTCGTCGATCCCGAGATCGTCCGCAGCACGGCCGATTCTCTTTCCGTTGTCTACACGCCTCTGCACGGAACCGGACACAAGCTCGTCCCCGAGATTCTTTCCCGCATCGGCGTAACGCACCTCCACACCGTCCCCGAGCAGATGGTCATCGACGGCAGCTTCCCGACCGTCGCCTTCCCCAATCCGGAATATCCCGAGGTGTTTGCTCTCGGCATTGATCTTGCAAATGAAGTCGGATCCGATCTCATCATCGCAACCGATCCGGATGCCGACCGCGTCGGCGTGATGGCCAAGGGCAAGGACGGACAGTTCCACTGTCTGACGGGCAACCAAATGGGAGCCCTGCTCCTCGATTATATCATCACCTCTCTGAAGCGGCAGGGCAAGCTCCCCGCAGAGCCGTACGCCATCAAGTCGCTCGTTTCCACGGAAATGGCAGTCAAGGTCTGTGCAACCCACGGTGTAACGATGTTCCAGACCTACACAGGCTTCAAATTCATCGGTGAGAAGATCCTCTCCGAACAGAAGCGCGGCAACACCGACGGATATCTGCTTGGCTTTGAGGAAAGCTACGGCTATCTGCGCGGCGATTACGCCAAGGATAAGGATGCCGTCGTCACCACCATGCTCATCGTCGAAATGGCGGCGTACTACCGTTCCAAGGGCATGACGCTGATGGATGCCATGGACGAGATGTACCGCACCTACGGCCATTATTCCGACGGTGTGGCCAATATTTACATGAAGGGCCTGCAGGGCCTGGCCAACATGAAGGCGCTGATGAAATCTCTGCGCAAAGATCCTCCGCGCGAGATCGCAGGCTACGAGATCATCCGCTTCACCGATTACGAAGCAGGCACCACGACGGACAACCGCACGGGCACCGTCAGCGACACCGGCATGGAATCAGCCGATATGCTGTCGTTCGTAACGTCCGCAGGCGATACCGTCGTCATCCGTCCCTCCGGCACGGAGCCTAAGATCAAGCTGTACTTCCTTGTTTCCGGAACCACAGCCGAGGATGCCGTGAACAAGCAGCAGGCCTACAAGACAGCCGCGCTTGCATGGACGGAGGTATAACGCGATGAAAACGCCATCCCGCAAGCTGATTTTGATTTATACGGCCATTGCCATGGGCGCCGGCCTTCTGATGGGCATCGTTCGCACAGTCGTATCCAACCTGTATCTTGATACGGGAATTGAGCTGTACGCACCGTCAAGCATTCCGCCGATCGTGATGCACGTTCTCCTCGTTCTCTGCGCCGTGATCGTTGCCACCTCAGGTATGTTCCCGCTGCACAAAAACCACGCAGCCGCATCCATGGAAACGCCCTCGCAGTTCACCCTGTTTTCCTCTATGCTTACAGGCTTTATGCTGTTGGCATACGATTTCTTCCTGGTCTACGATATTTCCTCCGACAACTGGGCAGCACTTCGTCCGCTGTTCGGGCACGCACCAACCGGCTCCGTCACGCTGGCAAGCGCCGCCTTCACAATGCTCCTTCTGCTGTTCGCGATTCCCGCTGCGCTGTTCTTCTTCCGCGCGGCACAGGGGTGTCAGAAGCCTTCCCAATCCGTGCTCTGCACGCTTACCGTGATCTGGTTCGTGCTGTTCGCGCTTCGCTTCTACTTTGATTCCGCCGTTGCGTTCAACAGCCCCACAAAGATCCTGCGCATTCTCGCCATCCTCTGTATGGCCTTTTACGCAATTCACGAAAACCGCCGCATTCTCGGCATTGCCATGCCGCGCATCTACTTCCCTGCGGCATATCTTGCGATGTTCGTCTGCACCGTGCACCTCCTCTCCGACATCTGTCTCTTGGCAAACAAAAAGATCGTCGCACAGGACGGTTACCTCGGTCTTGCAGTAGAACTTGCCTATCTTATTTACATCCTATCGCGCGTGCTGTATCTCGGCACCACGAAAAGTACCCCTGCCCCCAAGGCAGAGGACTCCGCCCAAGCAGAAGTGCCTGCGGCGGACCAGATCCCATAACGTCAAACAGGCCTGCACCACGTATGTGATGCAGGCCTGTTTTTTACAAAGCCCCTCATTCACCCTTCTGCGCAATGTGTCGGAGCATCATATCAACAAACGCCTCCACGGGATGTGCCGGACCAAACACAGACGATCCAACCTTTCCGTCAATGGGATCGGTCCATTTGGGATCAATCTCCCCCACTCCCACGATCATGCCGGCGACAGAGCCGGCAGTTGCACCGTTGCAGTCCGTATCAAATCCGCACTGCACGGCCAGGCAGATGGTTTTGGAATAGTCACACGCTCCCCAAAGCAATGCTGCGACAACCAATTCCGCATTAGAGATCACGTGTACAGCGTCAAAGCTATCCTTCTCGTCGTATCTCGTCATGAAATCTGCGTAAAAAGCATCCCAGCTTCCGCCGTCGTGATATCTGTCAAGAAGTGCCTGCAGCTTTTCATACAAACGGGACGTTGACGGGATTTGCGACATTCCGCAAAGAATCACTGTTTCCGGATCATCACAAACCATCGCCGCAGCATTCATCGCAGCAACGAGCATTTCACCGTAAATGCCATTTTTACTGTGCGATACGCGTGCATCACGCCACGCCATCTCGGCAGCAGCTTCAGGATCGCCCGGATTGATATATCCAAAATAGTCACCGCGAATCTGCGCTCCAATCCACTCGCGGAACGGATTCTTGTATAAGGCAGTTGCCGGAGCCGCATAATTGGCAATGATATTGCGGTACGCAACCTTTTCCGCCGTTGCATAGCAATCAATATTGCCTGTATGCGTCCATTTCCTGCAAATATGCTCCGAGGCAAAATTTCTTCCGTTGGCATCCACAACGCTGGAAGCGATACAGGTATAATTGGTGTCATCGTCCCCGGGGAACCCATTTTTCAACATATTTGCGTACAATTTGGAGCGAAGGGGCGGAAACTCGATTTTATCTGCCACAGGCCCCATAACATCCTCTCGCGTAATATATCGGTGCATAGGATAGTTGTCCGTTTCCCGCAGAAGCATATCAAGATCCTTGGAATGGATGCCTTCAATTGGCTGTCCGAGCATACAACCACAAACGCGCCCCAGCCATGCACCCGTCAGTTTGTTCCGCATAATCTCCGCATCGGGCAGCTGTTTTCCTGCAACAGACGCTCGCTCAACACGAAGCAGCCGAATGGACTCCAGATCATCAGGCTCCCGATATGGAAAATAAGCACGAGTCGGTGCTTGATACATGATTTTGTAAAGAATATCCGCCATATCTTCTTTTTCCTGAAATTGCGGAATATGGCAGAGCGCGAGCACGATCTCCCTCAGCCACTCAACATCCTTGCCTTCTGCTAAAAACTGCTTAAAATCCGTCAACAGATCGGGGGCATACGCATTCCAAAATCCCAAATTCTGATAAGACGGTACAGGATGCCTTTGACGGCGAAGCTCATCCACCATTCTGTGATCGGGAAGATCATTGAGCCAATCAAGCGAAACCTGAAACGTCTTTGCAATATTGAGCATACTCTCCATGTCCGGTATTGCATTTCCGCTTTCCCAGCGCTGCACAGCCTGTCTGGAAACGTTCAGCTTTTCTGCAAATTTCTCCTGTGAATACTTGTACTGTTGGCGAAGACGATAAATCTTTTCACTTATCATTGCTTATCTCACTTTCTTTTTGATGAATCATGCTGTCCTCATACAGCTCGTGCAGCATATCGTGCTGCATTCACAAGGCAATTATAACATATTTCCAAAATCATGACAACCACGCACAGTTTACAGGTTTTGTATCAATAAAGATACAACGGCACCATTCGGTGCCGTTGTTCTCTATTAGCCGTTATATTCCGGATCAAACGGCGCTCTGACCTTGCCATGGCATTGGCTCTTTTCAAAAAAGTCCGGATACGGTACGTATTCGTGATACAGATCGGTCACTCCGTCAGATGCAACCCGAATAACCGTGCCTCCGTTCTGACCGAAATCAAAATTCCAATAGCTGTTGGCACCGCCGCCGGTCTTCAGACCGTGTGTATAGCGAATGCCCTCAAACAAAACGCTCATATTATTCTCATGACAGTGTCCGCAGACCGCATTTTTCGTATGACCAAGGGTACGAAGCAGATCGTGCATACCGTCATCCGGATGGATGTGTCCGCATACGAGACCCGCACAGTCACATTTCACACGGAAGATACCGAAGGAGGTATCCTTATATTCCTCGCGCCAACCCACGCCGTATTTCGCAGAGTCGGGCCTCAGCTGAGAGGTATACGTATCAAGATCCGCAAGTGCAGCCCGGAACGCCATCGCGTGTCCGGTTAGCGGCTGATGTGTTACGATCGTAGAATCCAAGCAGCCAAGCTGCCTCATCGCTTCAACGCGTTCACGATACCACGCCTGCTGTGCATCGTTGATAGAAGCCTCCGACATAAATTCATGGCCGTCCGCATCGGTATACGCCTGCACAGTATGGGAATCCATCATAAAGATTGCCTCAACGAACCGTTCACCCTCACAGATACCGATGGTAAAATTGCCGCTCCCCATCGCAGGATCGCCGGCGCAAAACAGACAGTTTTTGAAGCCGTTTGTATACAACGCCTCCATATCCGCAAGCGACATTCCGTAGTCCGGAAAAATCCGATACGTGTGATCGTGATTTCCCCAAACGGTCGCCCACGGAATTTCAAGAGAATCCATGTACACGCCGAAATCACGGAAGACCTCTTCTCTGCCATCCGCAGTAATATCACCGGTACACAAAATCAAATCGGGATCCGTATTATTAATGAGTTCCTCTATTGTATACCGCAAGCTGTTGCGCTCCGGGGACGCCTCGTTCGACCACCACCAAGCAAGCATCTGCGTATCGGACAGAACCAGGATCACATAATCGCGGTCCGGCCTCTTTTCAAGGACAAAATCGAACGTACCGGCCACCTCGGGCCTGCAGCAGCACTCTGTTTTCATAAGCAAGTCTCCTATGGTTGTAATACAATCAGACCTTCCCGCAGGAGGGACCTGGTTATCTGTAATTATAGCACATCTGCACCCGTTTGTCAACAGATAAAAAAGGATACCCCTGCCGTATGGCAGGGGTACACAATTTTCGATATTATCGACGTATTCTGCCGTCAACAGAACTCCTCTCAATTCTCGGAATCGAACGGCGCTCTGATGTGCTGACCGTGACAGTTTTCCTTCTTAAAATAGTCCGGCAACGGCACGTATTCGTGATGCATATCCTTCACGCCCGAGGAGCCTACCGTGAAAACAGTGCCGCCGTTCAGACCGAAATCGTAGGTCCAACAGCTATTGGCACCGCCGCCCGTCTTCAGACCGTGCGTATAGCGTACACCATCGTACAAAACGCTCATGTTGTTCTCATGACAGTGTCCGCAGATCGCGTGCTTTGTGTGATCAAACTCCTTGAACATCGCGTGCATGCCATCCTCAGGATGAATATGGCCAAATGTATCTGCGGCACAGGTCGTCACAAGAACACCGAAGGAAGTATCCTTATATTCTTCCTTCCATCCCACACCCTTCAGCGCAGAATCAGGGGTAAGCAGCGAATTGTATGCGTTCAAATCCTCTACCGCAGCCTTCATTGCCGAATTATGGCCGGACAGCGGCTGATGCGTAACCACAATAGATTCCTTGCAGCCAAGCTGCTTCATCAAATTGACCTTGTCGCGGTACCACTGCTTCTGCGCGTCGTTGAGAGAAGCCTCTGCAACAAACGGATTTCCCGCATCATCATAATACGTCTGTGTGGTATGGGAATCCATCATAAAGATCGCTTCCACAAACTTACCGTTTTCACAGATACCAATGGTGAAGTTGCCGCTTCCCATCGCAGGATCGCCGGCAAGGAACAGGCAGTTTTCGAATTTGTTTGTGAATAACTCTTCCATTTTTGCAAGCGGTGTTCCGTAAAAGGGAAGCGTTTCGTAGGTGTGATCGTGATTTCCCCAAACGGTCGCCCACAGCAGTCCAAGGGAGTCCATGTACTCACCAAGCTT
>JAGBZV010000230.1 GCA_017628075.1 Clostridia bacterium | reverse complement strand
GTGAGCCATCTGCCGATTCTGCGACACCAATCGCGCAACCGTAGGCAAAGGATACGCCCGTCACCTGCTGGTTGGCACGTCTCTGTGTATAGAACATATAAAACATTCCGTCGGACTCACGACGGATAACCATCGGGTCAGCCGCCCCGTCATAAATGGGATCTCTGTAAAGTGGTGCTGGAATCATTGTTCTTTCCTCCGTTTTTCATTTGTTTGTGGGATTTCAATCGTTTTCTCGTCCAGATGTTCCAAATGCAGCGATCGCCGCATTTCACAAAAACGGCTTCCGATTGATTCAAATCATTTTTTCGTAGGCATTGCGCCGATCACCCGAATGCAGCGTAATCTCACCGCACAGCGTCAGGCCATTTCTCGCCAGCATTCCTTGCATCGGCTTGTTGTCTCGGTGGGTATCAATGCGCAGAGAGATTTTTCCGGCATGCCGCCCGATGACAGCCGCCTCCGCCAGCAGCCGGGAGGCCAGACCGCGTCCGCGGCAATCCTTGTCAGCGGCAACGCGATGAACGGCAACGTAGGATGCATCCGCATCGTCAGAGGATTCCGTCAGCCACGCGCCGCCGCATATATCGGTATACGTATCCTCTCCCAAAAGAAGCACCGCACAGGTTGCAACGATCTCACCGTCATCCGTACAGAGCACGTACGAGATCCCATCCGCAATATCTGCACGGATATCCGATACTGCCGGATATCCGTCCGTCCATTGGTCAATGCCCTGTGCGTGCATGGTTTCCCTTGCACCGTCAAAAATCTCGGCAACGCGCGCAAGATCTGCCTCTGTTGTTTTTCTGAATTCCATATCGTTCTCCATTTATTTCTGTTTCAGCTCTCAAGAATGGGATGTGATGAGCGTCTGTACAGCAGCCGCCTCTACAGGCAAGCCGGCCGTCCACCGCTCCAGATACACGCGGTACTCCTCAGCCAATACCGGATCCGGCTCCTCCGTCGCTGCACATTCTCCGACGAAGACGCAGCGCGCAAGATACGCCTCCAGCGTTTCTCCATCCGCACGGTGCTCGGCATACGCCGCAAGCAGAGCCGCACCGAACGCGCCGCCCTCACCCGCCTCCGCAGAAACGGTGACCGGCACGCCCATCGCCGAAGCCAGTACACGCTGCACCGTACCGCGCGTACGGAATAAGCCTCCATGCGCACGTACCGACCGGATTTTACTGCGCGCCTCGTCATGCAGAAGCGAAAATCCGTACATTAACGGCGCAAACACGGCAAACAGCTGCGCACGCATAAAGCCGTTCAGCGTCAGACGGCTTTGCGGCGTCCGCACGTACATCGGGCGTCCGGCAGACAGACCGACGAGATGCTCGCCGGACAAAAAGTTGTACGCAAGAATCTCACCCGCATCCCCGCCGCCCTCAACGGCAGATCCGAGCAGCATCGCATAGATCTCCTCCATCTCCACAGGCAGACCGAGCCGCTTCATCCCATCCGCGAGCATCGATACGAATCCGTCTATTTCCGAGGTTCCGTTGCTTCCGTGGATCTGAACGGCAGGTCTTCCTCCCGGCGTAACTGCCGGCTCAAGCCGACGGTCCGTGCTCATAAGCGGGGCATCAAGCACGAACAGCGCAAAGGTCGAGGTCCCCGCCGATACCGTGCCGTT
>JAGBZV010000229.1 GCA_017628075.1 Clostridia bacterium | reverse complement strand
CCCAGGGTCACGAAGGGACCCGAATTTCCCGGTTTTCATGCGAAAATCGCATGAAAATGCCCCGCGGATGAGGGGCAAGGGAAACTTCTATGGGGCTGGGGCACGTAAGTGCAACAGCCCGGTTGATGTATTGTCGGGACGAAGGCGTATTGGTGTGCCATCCGGTAAAAGCTCCCGTCTGACACAGCATCGGGATCAGCTGTTGTAGTAATTGATAAGACAGCCGTCGAGGATGATTTTGCGCTCGTCGTCCGTCAGTGCGCCGAGCGTCAGCGCAAATTCCTTTGCGGTGCCGTCTGCGGAAATGGCATATGCCGTGATGCGCTCGGCCTTCGTTTCTACAGCGGAACGGATGTCCGGGAGGTAGATCCAATCTCCGATGCCAAAGGGAAGTGCGTCTGCCTCGGCGGGATCGGTAAAGACGAGGGGAAGCATACCCCAGTTGATCAGGTTGGAGCGATAACGCTTGGTTGCGTATTCCACGGCAATATTCGCCCATCCGCCAAGGACCTTCTGGCAGGATGCCGCCTGCTCTCTTGCAGAGCCGTCACCCGGCTTGTTGGCATAGACCAGTGTGCCAATGCCCGTTTTTGCAGGAGCAAACGCAGCGTTCAGGGTGCGTACCGTATCGTATACGGGTGCAAGTGCCTCTGCCTGTACGCCATCCAGACGCATTGCCTCAAGGGCCTTTACCTCCTTGGCGCGTCCGACGTATGCCGGATCCTTTCTGGAAAGCGCGAACTCTGCCAGCTTGAGGGGGTTGGAGCGGTAGGAGGAGGTCTCACCGGACGGGATCAGCTCGTCTGTGGTGGTAACGGGGTCTGTGATGACCGATGCAACGCGGAGGAGGAGATCGCCGGTCAATGCCTCCATCTTCGGCCAGTCAGCGATGTTCGGACCGAATTTCAGCGCAGCGTCGGTGTCGGGCTTGCCCCAGCCGAAGTAGCAGCGCTTTTCATAGATGGAGCCGTCGAAGGTGTATGCGGGGATCTCATCGGTATAGTCGATCTCGTTGGCACCGGTAAGGATACCGCCGTTTGCGGCGGTTGCTGCAATGGAGCGAGCGTCCATCAGCGCAACGGATGCGATCTGTCCGCCGGACGGCTTGGAGCCCTCACGGTTGGGGAAGTTTCTTGTGGAATGGCGGATGGAGAGACCGCCGTTTGCGGGAACGTCACCTGCGCCAAAGCAGGGACCGCAGAACGCGGTGCGCAGCGTTACGCCTGCGGAGAGCAGCTTCTCTGCTGCGCCGGAGCGGACCAGCGCGAGATTGACGGGCTGGCTTGCCGGATATGCGGACAGGGCAAACGCATCACAGCCCGTGGAGTGTCCGTCAAGAATATTTGCGGCGACGGCAAGGTTGTCGTACGTACCGCCGGCACAGCCAGCAATAACGCCCTGATCGACGCGGATGCGTCCGTCGGAGGTGATCTTATCGGTCAGCGTAAAGGTAAGGCTTGGCGTTTCCAGCTGTTCTGCCGCTGCGCGCTCAACGGTGCGGAGAATGTCCTTGGCGTTTGCGTTGAGCTCGCGGATGGAGAAGACGTTGGAGGGATGGAAGGGGAGCGCGATCATCGGCTCCACGCGGGACAGATCGATCTTCACGATGCGGTCGTAGTATGCAACGGCTCCGGGCTGCAGGCGGCGGAAGTCACCCTCTCTGCCGTGAATTGCGAAATAACGGTGCGTTTCTTCGTCCGTCGTCCAGATGGAGGACAGACAGGTGGTTTCCGTGGTCATGACGTCGATGCCGTTGCGGAATTCGATAGGAAGGGAGGCGATGCCGTCACCGATGAATTCCAGCACGCGGTTTTTCACGAACCCGTCGGCAAACGTTGCGCCGATCAGAGCAAGTGCGACGTCCTGCGGTCCGACACCGTGTGAGGGCTTGCCTGTCAGGTATACGCCGACGACCTCGGGACGTGCGATATCGTAGGTGCGGCGGCACAGCTGCTTGACAAGCTCCGGACCGCCCTCACCGATTGCCATCGTGCCAAGTGCACCGTAGCGGGTGTGGCTGTCAGAGCCGAGGATCATTTTTCCGCATCCGGACATCATTTCACGCATATAGGAGTGAATGACTGCGAGGTGTGCGGGAACGAAGTTTCCGCCGTATTTCTTCGCTGCAGACAGACCGAAAACGTGGTCGTCCTCGTTGATGGTACCGCCGACCGCACACAAGCTGTTGTGGCAGTTTGTCAGCACGTAGGGCAGGGGGAATTCCGTCAGACCGCTTGCGCGTGCCGTCTGGATGATGCCGACGTAGGTGATATCGTGGGATGCCATGGCATCAAAGCGGATCTTGAGCTGCGCGTCGTTGCCGGAGATATTGTGTGCAGACAGAATGGACCATGCCATCGTTGCGTTTTTTGCTTCTTCCTTCGTGGTGCTGATGCCCATCGCGCGGAGCTCTGCCTCGTTTTCGACAATTGCTTCGCCGTTTATCAGATAGGCACCGTGTGAGATCTTTTCAATCATGATAAATTCCTTTCCTCATAAATAAGATAATATGCAAGCCGGAGTTGTCCGTCCGTGTGCAGGATCAGGGCTGAAGCCCCAGCTCCTGCATGACGCGGTACAGGCGGTCCGGATAGTCGGTCATGATGCAGTCTGCGCCCATGGAAACGAGATAGCGCATATCCTCCTCGTCGTTGATGGTCCAGTACTGAATGGCCATGTTGTGGCTGTGCGCGTAATTGATGACCTGTGCGGTGCCGAGGTTGATTCCCATGTCCAGATACTTGTCCGTGAAGGGGATCTGGAGCACGGAGCACGGCGGCTCGTAGGTCTTGCTTGACGTCAGAGCGGCAATATAGAAGTCGATGACCTCGTCAATGGAGGTACTGCGGGAAAGAGAGGGGTAGCTTTCGTCAACGTAGCGGCTGATCTCCTCATGGAAGGTGCCGAATGCCACGCGGTCGTAAAGGCCACGCCGCTCAAGCTCGGCGCACAGCGCGTCTACGCCGCGCCGTCCAAGGTCGCCTGCGTTCTTGATCTCTATGATGAAATCGTAGTCGTCCATCGCGCAGAGATAATCAAAGGTTTCTCCGATGGTCAGAACGCGCAGATCGTCCGGCACGTCCTCACCGCTCAGCTCTGCGAACGGCATTTCACCTTCCGCATTTTTGAATTTTGCACCCATGTTCAGCTGCTTGAGCTCGGCAAGCGTTTTGTTCTCGGGGCGGACGTCTGTTTCTCCGAAAACCTCCTGTGCATCCGAGGTACGGTCCAGCGTATCGTCGTGCAGAAGGATCAGATGTCCGTCTGCGGTGATGTGCAGGTCGAACTCAAAAACGCTGATGGAGAAATTGGGGTTTTCCGCACAGTTTTTCAGCGCCATCATGGTGTTTTCCGGTGCGATACCGCCGCCGGCACGGTGTGCGGAGATCGCGGTCACTTCATTTGCATGAGGGTTGGTCATGGGATACTGCTTGACGTCTGCGGGATCGGAGCGGTGTGCACCGGAGATCTTGATCGCAGCAAAGGCAGCTGCGGCAAGCAGAGCAAGCACGAGAATGAGGATAAGAACGATCTTCAGAATCCGTTTTACGATTGGATGCATGGTAAATACTCCTTAATCGGTTGTTTTTTGAGTTTTTTTCTTCCAGAGGACGTCGGACAGCGTACCGAATTCTGCAACGGACAGCCGCTCGCCGCGGATCGTTTCCGAAAATCCCGCTTTGGTGATTGCTTCGGAGAGCTCCGGCTTGGTAAACTCGCCCATCCCAGCGGAGAGTGCGTTCAGAAGCGTTTTGCGCCGTTGTCCGAACGCGGCACGGATGGTGCGGAACAGCATCTCCTCGTTCTCTACCTTGACCGGACGATCACGGTACAAACGCATCCGTACAACGGCGGAGTCGACCTTGGGCGCAGGCAGAAAATTGCCTGCTGACACGTTGAACAGCTTTTCCACCTCGGCATAGTACTGAGCGGCTGCTGTGACTGCGCCGTATTCTGCGGTGCCGGGGGCGGCACACAGGCGGTCTGCGACCTCACGCTGGATCATAACGGTAATGTTGTCAAGCGGAATTCCCGACTCAAGCAGCCGCATCAGAATCGGCGTTGTGATATAGTAGGGGAGATTGGCGCAGACGGTGACGTTTTTTCCTTGGAAATGCTCGGCAAACAGCGCTGCAAGGTCGATTTTCATGATATCACCCTCGATGACGGTGACGTTGTCGTAATCGGCAAGCGTTTCTCCAAGCACGGGAATGAGTGCGCGGTCGATCTCAACGCAGACGACACGCTCGTACATCTCGCACAGATACTGCGTCATTGTGCCTATGCCCGGACCGATCTCCAGGATTGCGTCGCAGGGGCGTGCACCGCACTCCTCCGCGATACGCTGCGGTACCATCGGGTTGATGAGAAAGTTTTGCCCGAATTTTTTTTGGAAGGTGATTCCGTGGGCGGCCATCAGGCGCTTCACGTATCCGATGTCGGTCAAGCTCATATCCGGTGTGGCATCCTTTTTGCGGATGCGTCCTTTCTTCCTTGTTTGAAATTATATTATACCACACCCACAAAATCCTGTCAAGAACCGGGATGCGCCAGATGCGCATTTTATGCCCGAAAAACGCATAAATTTTCCCGTGTGAGGCGCTTGTGGAGAAATATTTTCCTCATATGTGCAAAAAGGCTTGACAAAGCGCGGCGTTTGGTGTATTATGTTGAAGAACTCTATTTTTTGTATGAAGATGTAGGTCTGCTGCATCTGAAAGGAACCGTTATGCCTCAAAGTCCATCGTTTTCCGTCACACTTCTTTTGATTGCCATACTGTCGTGCGGTATTTATTCCGTCGGTCTGAAGCCGAGCAATCAGCGCTGCCGCTCTCTTGCAGAGCAGGAGCTGTTCAACGGCCTTTTTTCTGCAACTGCGATGGTGGGCGCGATTCTGTCTGCGCTTTTGTCGTCGGGGAGCCTGTATATTCCTTTGGGAGGAGTTCTGACGGCGGCCCTGTTCGGCTTCGGGTTCTCCATGTGTGTGTTTACCAATCTGAAGGCGCTGGAGGAGGGCCCCCTGTCTCTGACAACGCTGATCGTGAATTTCAGCCTCATTTTTCCGATGTTCTATTCGTTCTTTTTCCTCGGTGAAGCCGTTACTGTGGTCCGAATCTGCGGAATTCTTCTGCTTTTGGTCTGTATGCTTCTGTTCACCAATCCACGCATCACAGGAGAAAAAAAGATATCAGCCAGATGGATCGTCATTTCCGCAATCAGTATGCTGATCAACGGCCTTCTTGCCGTGATTGCCAAGATCTATACGCTCAAAACGGACGGCGCTTATGCCGCGCAGTTCCTTGTGTACGGATACTTGTTTGCGACGTTGACCTCGTTCGTTCTTTCGGCCATTCTCCGCGCCGGACAGAGGAAGGAGGAGCGCCGTCCTCTGCGTGCGTTCTTTACTCCCGCGATCGTTTTTCTGTTTCTTTTGGTCGGAGCCGCGAATTTTGGGATGAACCTGATGGTTCTTCTGCTTGCAACGCTGATGGACGGTGCAATCGTCTATCCTGCCATCCAGGGCGGCGGTCCGATGATCGCGGTGCTTGGCTCCCGTTTCCTTTTCGGAGAGCAGATTTCGTGGAAGAAATGGATCGCCATTATCCTCGGCGTTTTGGCAATCGTTATGTTGAATCTCTGATGGACCGATACGTATCCGGGCTGTTGCACTTACGTGCCCAAACCCCACAGAAGTTTCCCTTGCCCCTCATCCGAGGGGCATTTTCATGCGAAAATCGCATGAAAACCGGGAAATTCGGCTCACTTCGTGACCCTGGGGTGTCGCAAGCTTTCAACCTGCAACACCCCAGTTTTTTTTGTGTATCAGCGCTCAAGCGAGATATAACCGCATTCCTCAATCAGGCGCTGTCCCTCGTCGGACAACAGCCATTCGATCAGACGCGGAATGTTCTCGTTGTTATTGTCGGCGCGGTATGCGGCAAAGAATTGTGTAACGATAGGATATGTGCCGCTGCGGATGCTTGGCTTGTCGGGATAAACACCGTTGACGGAGAGCATCTTGACGCCGGCATTGGCGACCATATCGTTCAAATAAAAACGGAACGAGAAGCCGATTGAGCCGCCGAACAGAGCAAGCGGCGATTTCGGGCCGAGCGGGGTGTCCGCCATGAACGCTTCCATTGCAGACTGCGAGCCGCTTCCGGAAAGACGCGTCAGCGGATTGATGATGCGGTCAGCACCGCCCACCTCCGACCAATTTCGGATCTTGCCTGCATAGATGTCCCGGATCTGTGCGGTCGTCAGCCCCTCGACGGGATTGCTTGCGTTTGTGAAAAAGACGAACGCCTCAAGTCCTACGGGGACGAAAACGAGCTCGACGCCGCGGCTTTCCGCATAAGCGGTCTGCTCTGCGGACGGTGCGGCGCAGAAAAAGACGTCGGTTTCCCCATCGACCACGGCACGGTATCCGCGGACGGTATTTTTGTACTGCATCTTGCTGTCGGGCGCGAAGTTTTCACCGTAGTAATTGTCATCGGAAAACGTACCGCCCTCATAGGTCACGCAGCCCGCAGGATACACGGCGTCAATGACGGATGCGTAGACGGGGACGAGTGCGGCTGCACCGTCTAACACGGGCAGATCTCCCGAGAGGGAAAATGAGGTCTGAATCCGCGCAAGCCGGGAGCCTTCCTCAAAGGGCAGATACGAGGCGACGTCTACCATTTTTGCCTGCGAGGTATCGCTGAAGTTTCCGGAGAGTCTGCGCGTGAGCAGACAGTATATGCTTGCATTGAATCCCGCAAACAGAAGCACAGTCAGAACGAGGGAGCCGATCTGCAGGGAAAGACGCTTTATCATCCTTACCAAAGCTCCTCTCCGACGAAATAAATGATGGAGCACCGCTGATACGCATCGGCAGCGTACACGATGTGCGCCGCAGTGGCAAGCGTGCATAGAAGTATCACTGCCCAAAGCAGGATCCAGAACGTACGACTGCGCATGACAGGCCTCCGTTACATAAAGGCAACGGCCGTATAAAGCAGGAGGATCAGGCCCAGCACGAACGCAAGCAGAGTACCTGCAAGACACGAGGACAGGACGAATTGGAGTCGGCGGTTTTTCAGATCAGCGTCGCTGTATGCGGCTGTCCCGCGCTTGATGCGATGCTTGGCGATGAAAAAGCGGTACGTTGAAACGAAAAACCAGATCAGTGCGGCAATGGGGAGTCCAAAAAATGAAAAATACAAAATATATTCGTATATATCGGTCATAGCAAAAAATCCTTTCTGCGCTGCAGGATGTGCCAGCGCCCTTTTTCTTTTATTATACCATTTACCCTGAAAAAAAGCAAGAATTTATGCGCAAAATTTCTCCGTTTGACTTGCAGGCTGCTGAGGATGATGTGCAGTCTTGTTATCTGCTTAAAATATCACCGATTTTTTTTGAAAAAGACTTGACAAGTGACGCAAAGAATGGTATAATAGTAGTGTTATGGAGATATCTCTATATAATGAATAGAGGATGCTAATGTGGCTCAGTTGGTAGAGCAGTTGATTCGTAATCAACAGGTCACGGGTTCGAGTCCCGTCATTAGCTCCAGGGGGATTTCCCGAGTGGCCAAAGGGGACAGACTGTAAATCTGCTGTCTATCGACTTCGGTGGTCCGAATCCACCATCCCCCACCAGAAAAAAGCACACATTTGTCTACCTTGACAAATGTG
>JAGBZV010000228.1 GCA_017628075.1 Clostridia bacterium | reverse complement strand
GTTTTATTTTTTGTGGTGCGGCGAGCATGGACGGCACAGACCCTATAATATTTCTGAAATTGTGGACTCCGATCCTTTAGTAGGCTATCATCCGGATTCTCCTGCTTTGGGAGAAATCGGAACATACCATCACTGGGGTGAGCCGTTTTACGGATATTATTATTCGGAGGACGAATGGGTAATCCGGCGACATATGATGCTGTTTTGTGATGCGGGTATCGACTTTTTATACTTCGACGTTACAAACTCGTATATTTACGAAAAGAACGTCTTGATCCTTATGCGAGTGCTGCAGGAATATCACGATGCCGGATATCGTATTCCAAAGATCGTGTTTTATACCGCGATCAATTCCAAGGATACAGTACAGCGTATTTACGATACTATATATCGTCCGAGGCTGTATCCTGATACGTGGTTTTATTACAACGGAAAGCCGCTGATCATCGGGTACAAGGAAGAATACCCTGAGGAGATTCAGAGCTTCTTCTGTGTCAAGCGTACACAATGGGCCTATGAGCCGCTCACTCCGGACGGATGGCCGTGGCTTGATGATTTCAAGCCTCAGCGCGTTTTTTGCAACAGTGAAGGAGAGCCTGAAGCAATCAACTGCTCCGTGGCACAGCTTCCCCAGTTTAGTTTTGGCGATTCAGTGCTTTACGGCGAAACTGCAAATTTCGGCCGCTCTTATCATAACGGCGCAAACGATCCAGACCCGCACGCGTATCTTCACGGCTATAATATCGGTGAGATGTACGAATGGGCAATTGAAGCAGACGCTCCAGTCGTACTGATCACAGGATGGAACGAGTGGATTGCGGGACGCTGGCCCGGAACGGAGGAACGTCCGGTCAAGTTTGTGGATTGTGCAAATCAGGAATTCAGCCGTGATATTGAGATGATGCGCGGCGGCTATTTTGATAACTATTATCTGCAAATGATTGATTTTATCCGTCGTTTCAAGGGACAACCTGCCCTGAAGCCTGCAAAGACCGCAACGTGGCATCACGTGCCCGGCGGAAACCTGCATCGCGACAGCGAGGGCTCCGGTACGCATTACGTAAATAAGACGGGCAGAAATGCACTTCGCACGTTGACCGTTGAGTCAACGGCCGATGCATGGAAGGTTACCGTAACGGCACATGCTCCGCTTTCGGAGGAGCGATCCGGCAGCTTCATCCAGTTATTCTGGCGCGAACCGGAAACAGACGGTGCAGCGTATACTGCACGTATTCGCAAGGACAATACATCTGCGGATATCTATCTTCTTACCGGCGGAGACGATTATTCTGTCCGGAAACCTCTTGCTGAGGCACACATAGAAATCGGAGAGGATTCTGTCATTTACTATCTGCCTCGCACAGAGAAAAACGTGCTGTGGTTCAAGGCGTGTGACAGCACCTATGAGATCGTATCCCCCGAGAATTTTTATGATAAGGGTGATGCCCTTCCCGCGGGACGTCTTTGGGCTCTAATGCACGGTGCGAAATAAGGGGCAGATATACATGTTCCATCCTGCGTTTTTTGCACTTTTGAAGTACGAAAAATAATTTGTTTTTT
>JAGBZV010000227.1 GCA_017628075.1 Clostridia bacterium | reverse complement strand
CCAGCCATGTACTCCGTGTACAGCATACTGCCATCCTCCGGATAGCAAGGAAGCGTAAGGCGCTCCTTTTCCTGTGTAAAGAACTGATGGGAGTAAATCGTTTCGCCGTTGATCTTCGGCATCGGCGCGACCCACGCGGTCACTCCGTTGACCTGCGTTTCCGTAAAGCCCGTAACGGGAAGCCATGCTCCGATCACTGCCATTTCTTCATCCTCGCAGATGAACTCCAGCGTAGTGCTTCCAAAATCCGCACCCGTAATCTGCAATTCCTCCGTTACGGAGTAATTTCCGCCGTCAAAATTCAGTGTGATATGCTTCGCACCGTCTGCCGCAAGAGCCTTCGCACAGTCAAGTGCCTCCTTAACGTCACCGAACGGCGTTTTTTTCATACCGTTGCCGGCAACGGCGTCCGCCGAAAGATAGATCACGGGATTGCTTTCATCGAAAACCGCAGGCTCCATCGTTTCAGCTCCGGTCGTATTTTCGGTATCCGTGCTTTCGGGGCCATCACACGCTCCCATCGCCAGCATTCCCAGAACAAGACCGAGCGCTATCAAACGTCTTTTTATACGCATAATATAGTCCCTCCATTTAACGAATCATCAGGTAAAAGAAAGCCGAAACACTTGAACAATGTCTATATTTAATATATATTATACGGATTTGATGAAATTTGTCAATACATTTTGATAAATTGTAACATATTTTTTCAAAATATGTTCATATTTCAAAAAAGGACTATACAGAACCGCAATAATATGGTATACTATTAGCGGTACACCATTATATGAAGGTATACCCATACAATCACCCGAAAGGATGGACATAATCCAATGAAAATGAGAGTTATCTGCTACTCCAAGAAGAAAAAGATGGAGGGTTTCTGTGAAGCAATCGCATCCGCACAGGGATGCAGATGGGACAAGCTGCCGCTTGCGTACCCCTGTGACAAAGAACGCCTGACCATTTTTGCGGCCACCGTCCCCAATGACGATCTGCGCCGTATGGTTGCTGAAATGACTAAGGAAAGAAGCGCAAACGTTGCATTCCTGATCGACGGTGCCGAAGGTTCCGCCAAGGAATACGTCGAGGCTGCTCAGTCTGCCGGTGCAAACGTCATCGATCTCGTCCATTACGTCAAGTGCGGAAAGATCTCCTTCCTTGACAAGATGAGCAGCGAGGAGAAGTCTGCCGCTGTCAAGTGGACCGAGGATGTCATCGCAGCGATGAAGTAAGCATCTCCTGCATTTGCACGTATGGGATGTGCAGCAGCGCATCCCTTCCCTCTTTTCCAGGCAGTAAAGCTTCTCCGAACGAAAGGAAGATTTCGTATGAAAACCATCATTGGCATAGACATCGGCGGTTCAACGACAAAGATCGTCGGCTTCTCCGAGGATATGACACTCATTGAGCCGATGTCGGTCCGTGCGACGGATCCCGTCACCTCAGTCTACGGCGCATTCGGCAAATTTTTGTCCGTCAACGCACTGGAGCTGGAGGACGTGGAGCAAATCATGATTACCGGTGTCGGATCCTCGTATATCGACAAGCCGCTTTACGGCCGCCCCTGTGCTCACGTCGGTGAATTCCGCTGTGTCGGATACGGCGGCATTTACCTGTCAGGACTCACGGAAGCGATCATAGTTTCAATGGGT
>JAGBZV010000226.1 GCA_017628075.1 Clostridia bacterium | reverse complement strand
TTTCTCTCAGTCTGTAGCCAATAAGCTCGTCCAGCTTTTCGGTCTCATCAATACCGCACTCAATAGCCTTAATCTTGCTCTGACCACGGTGGAACTCGTCGAATGCAAGAATAGCCTTCTTCTCGCGGTCATATACACCCTTGAAGTCACGGCCGCAGCCGATGGGCCAGTTCATGGGGTAGGTGCCGATGCCGAATTCCGACTCCAGCTCATCAAGCAGATCGAACGGATCGCGCGCTTCGCGGTCCAGCTTATTGATGAAGGTGAAAATCGGAATATGGCGCATTGCGCATACCTTGAACAGCTTGCGCGTCTGCGGCTCAATACCCTTCGCCGCGTCGATGACCATAACTGCAGAATCTGCTGCCATCAGCGTTCGATAGGTGTCCTCGGAGAAGTCCTGGTGACCGGGTGTATCGAGAATATTAATGCAGTATCCCTCGTATTCAAATTGCATAACGGAGGATGTGATGGAAATACCGCGCTTCTGTTCAATATCCATCCAGTCGGATACGGCGTGGCGGTCGCTCTGCTTGCCTTTAACCGCACCTGCGGATTGAATTGCACCGCCGTATAAGAGAAATTTCTCAGTCAGCGTTGTTTTACCTGCGTCTGGGTGTGAGATAATGGCGAACGTGCGCCGTCTTTCGATTTCATTTCGGAAGGATGACATGGATACAATCGATTCCTCTCTGTCTGTATTTTTCATGTTTATCTTATATATTATAACAGAATTTCCATGATAATGCAAGAGCTTTTCTTCATTTTATAAGCAAGTAACAAAAAAATCGAATGTGTGCTGTACCCTGCTTCTGATTACAGCCACATTCCCACCGCAGTAAAACGAAAATTTATTGATTCATCTTTACAACCTGCACATTTTGTGGTATAATTAAGCGTATGAGATGCCCATTCATAAATGTTTTCAAAACGGACTTCTCGTACTTTGTATTCATCCCTTATATTACATTCAATGAGAAAGGATCTCCCTATGTTCAAGTTTCGTGAGCTCAATAAGATCAACACAAAGCGCCTTTGCATGACTGCACTGTTTGCCGCCATTTGCTGCGCCGGGACCTTCATCGCCGTTCCCCTCCCCATCGGATATTTCAACGTCGGTGATCTATTTGTTCTCTGTTCCGGCTGGGCACTTTCGCTTCCTTTTGGCGCTGCAGCCGCAGCAATTGGATCCATGCTTGCTGATATTCTCCTCGGGTACGCATCTTACGCTCCCGCTACGCTTATCATCAAAGGAGCGGTTGCACTGTGTGCGGGAATTTTCCACAAGATCCTGTGCAAGCGGATCCGGCACGCATACCCCACATATTTAATTTCCGCCGTACTCGGTGAATGCTTGATGATTGGCGGCTATTACCTCTTTGAGGCCTATCTGCTCGGATTTGGAAGCGGCGCTGCAGCATCCTTGCCCGGAAACGGAATGCAGGCTCTGTGCGCAATCGTTTTTGCACCTGCACTTATGACCGCACTCATGAGAAATCGCGCCGCACGCAATGCACTTCTTTGATGCAAACCACCGCACTTCCACAGTCCTAATCCTATCTGCTTTCTTCAAATGTACAACCCAGGGGGGGTAACGATGATTAAGCAAAGAACATATCAAGAGCTGCATCACGATTTTCTTCAAATTCAGGATCGATACCGCGCAGTACCGTTTGTGCGCCTTGACGGCGATTTTTCCGATGAGGACCGAATGACAGAGATCCTGTTTGATTTGAAACGCACCGGATGGGGCGGTATGGCTCCGATTCCCGTTTCCGATCTCCGCAAGACGGACGCCCCGACGTTTCCCGTTCCGGGGACAGATGCCTATTGGGATTCTTACGCAGCACTTCTGGAACGCGCCCGCAAGCTGGATATGCGTATCGTATACTACGACGATATTGACAACCCGTCCGGAAGACTGTGTGGTGCCGTTATAGAGAAATACCCCGATGCCGTTTCTCACGTGCTGTGTCTTCGCGTCTATGAATGCACTGAGGGTGAGCTTACACGGCGAACGATGGATACTGACGGAATCACGATGTCCCTCGTTGCATTTGAGCAGGACACAGCGAAAATCGTCGATCTTCGGGATGAGATCGTCGGAGATCAGCTCATTTGGGATACTCCGGATGGAAACTGGAACATTCTTCAGTTCATCTGCCGTCCGAATCCCGACTCAAGGTCCGTCAACCTGCTCTCCCACGAAGCATCCATGCGTTTTGTCGAGATGTCTTATCAGGCATTTGCGGACAGATTCGCCTCCTATATTGGAGACGTGGTTGAAATGACGTTCTACGATGACATTCAGTTTCAAGCGCAGAACAGACGGATGTGGTCACCGGATTTCAATGCGTTCTTTGAAAAGGAATACGGCTTCGATCCGTCGCTGCTCTACCCTGCGCTCTATTATGACATCGGCGAAAAAACGGAGTATGCAACCGCTTACCTGATGCGCTGCCGCGCGCGTATGCTCTCCGAGGGATTCTTCCGTGCAGTATCTGAGTTTACTGCAGAAAGAGGTCTTATGTGCGGAGGCTCCGTATCCGAAACAAAAACGGCAGCCTGCTCTAATCTGACGGGCGACGTTCTCCAGAACCATCAATACGCAGATATGCCCGCAGTCGATATGACACATTCCTATATGTACGGCTTCAACGGCATAAAGCTTGCAGCATCCGCTGCGTACAACTACGGAAAAGAATACGTTTGTGCCGCTGCATACAACCGATACAGCAAGCTCGATCAAACGATTCTGTACAAGGAAGCCATGAACTGCTTTGTGCGCGGTGTCAACGTCTTCATGCCAAACGTCATGCAATGGTCCGGAAAATCGACGCATAACCACGATATTTCTATGCGAAATCCGATTCTGCGCGACATTTATCCGCGCTATACCGACTTTCTTGCGCGCTGTCAGACCATGCTGCAGGGCGGTACGCACGTCTGTGACATTGCCATGCTCTACCCAATTGACTCTCTGCACGGAAGCGTGTACTTCTATGAGCAGAAGGAGCGAGCCTTCGAATTTCCTCCCGTTCTTCAATTTGCAGATTATATTAACAATATCAACGCGGTGCTCAATTATTGCGGCCGCGATCTGACGGTGCTTCATCCAAACGTGCTTGAGCAGAACGGAAGGTGCAAGGACGGCGTGCTGTACGTAAGCACACCGAGCGGAGAGCACCGCTATCACATTCTCATTCTTCCTGCGATGTCAATCGTCAGCATTCGGACGCTGCGCCTGATAAAAGACTTTTTTGAGTGCGGCGGTAAGGTGCTTGCAACCTCCTCTGTCCCATTCAAAATTCTTGAGGACGATTCTGCGTTAAGGAAGGAAGCCGCAGAGATCGTTGAATATTTGTTCGATGCAAAGGAAAACGTCCTCAATTACAGATCCGACTATCAGCTGAAAACAAACGCATGCGGCGGAATCGCTGTTTTTCTCCGTTCCTCCATGACAGACCTTGACGGAACGGAATACGTAGAAGCAAGCCGTATCAACCAAACGCTTTGGATGTTTGATACGCCCGTTGACATCGTATTCGAGCATCTGCCCCGGATTCCCAACTCCGGTATTTTATCCCTGAATCTCATCGCGTTCCAGAGCTGCGGTGCAACCGCAGGAATTGCCTCCGGCGGCGTATTCAATTATATCCATAAGCATCATGACAATTGTGAGGTCTACTACGTTTCAAACACCACAGTCAAGGATTACAGCGGCCATATTCTCATTTCCGGTTATCACGAGGTGGAGGAATGGAATCCGCATACAGGCAAAATCAAGCAGTTCAACGAGCAATTAACGACCATCTCCGGGAATCCGTATACAACGTTCAGCGCGTCGATCCCACACGATACCTCCGTCTTCTACGTCTGCCGTCCCAGAGCCAAAAAGGCCGAAGAAATCCGAAGGTATGACGACTTCACGGAGCTGCGCAGATATTATGCGGAAAAGGCGGGAAAAAAGCTCACCAATAAGCGTCCGCATCTGTTCGGCCGTTGATTGTTCTATGAATGAAGCTCCCCCTACCCATGATATATTGAGTTTTTTCCATAATATCTTGCAAAACCCATTAAAACATAGTATAATATATTTGTAGATGCCATTTGCCATCCAAGATGCAGCAGATGGACGCCTGACGTCATGAAGCAATCTATTATTACGGAGGACTTTTAGTCATGAAAAAAAGGATTTTCTTTGTCTTGCTCTCGACTCTCATGGTATTCGCGTGCATCCTCACCTCCTGCTCCGGCGGCAATACAAATGTCACAGATACCGAGGATTCTACCGATACTG